>CAJPOH010000094.1 GCA_905372205.1 uncultured Treponema sp. | reverse complement strand
CACCATAGATCTTATTATACATCATTTTTTATTTTTTTTCATGCTGAAGCCCTGGAATAAGATAGTTATATTGTTGTAAAATGCGAATAATGTTGGTAGAATTAGGATAGTCTACCAAAAGTGTTTTATATGATGCGGTAGTTTTTGTATAGAATGTTTTGCTTTGTAGGGAGGTTAGGATTGATGAGAAAAAGTTTAATTTTATTTTTCGTTCTCTTATTGTTGTTTTCTTGCAGAGATAGTTCGCAGATGCAATCGCAGGTGGAAAATGACATTGGCTTAAAAACATTAGAGCTTGATGGTAAGTCTTTGTTAGAAAAAATGGATTATAAGCTTTCTTGCTATGCTGGCGAAGTAGAAAAATATTCTGTTTCGTTAAAAGCGTCTCCAATTAACAAAAGTGCTTTTAATGTTGATGTTATGGTAAACGGTGATAAGGTGAGTGGAGTTGTACCTTATTTTACTTGTAGCCTAAAAGAAGGATATAACGAAATCAAAATAACTTTGACATCAAAAAAAGACGTTTCAAAAACGAAAATATATACAATCAGACTTAAAAAAAAGAAGGTAAAGATTCCAAATGAGCAATCTTCAAAATTAAAAGAATTAAAAGTTGATGGAAGTGATGTTCTTTCCTTGTTAGATGGTAATATAGTAGCAGAACTTCCTGAAGTTGCAGGTACAAAACAAAATGTGGTAGTGGATGTGATTCCATATAATGCAAGTGCAGAAATAGAAGTTGAAAATAGAGATGAAAGTGTTTTAATAGTGAATAAAAATAGGTATAACGTCAGTTTAGCTTCTGGTTTGAATGAGATTAAAGTAACTATCACGTCTGATATTGAAGGGGAAAAGTTACACATTATTAAAATATATCGTGAAGAAGACTTAAATCTCAAGTCGTTCAATGTTGATGGCACTGAATATTGTAAAAATGGTAGAATTAAATTTGCTTTGATAGCATTTGAAGCCGCAAAAACTGAAGCAATAGTTAAAGTAGAAGCAAATCTTGATTGTGCAAGAATTACTCTTAAACATAACGGAAATGAAGTTATCGTCAAGAATGGCTCTTATAAAATTATGCTAGAATTTGGTAAAAGTGAAGTTGAAGTAATTGTTAAAGGTAGAAAAGAAAAAACGCATTCTGTTACTTTTATAAGACCATTTCCTTCCATAAATAATGCAAAATTGCTCACTTTAAAGGCTGATGATGAAGATTTACTGCATCGCCTTTCAAAAGACAATATTGTAACACTCAGCTCTTGTGAGAATGATAAAAAATCATTAAAAATTGAAGCTCGTGCAAGTGTTGGAATTAATATAAAAGTGCTTAATAATACAGAGATTTTGGGTGATGGAGTTTATAACGTAGGCTTAAACGAAGGATTAAATAGGATTGTTGTAAGGTTATATAATGGAGCTAGTCAGGTGGGTGTATATTTGATTTTTATTACGAGATATCCCGAGCAAGAAGTTCCTAATACACCAGCTACAGAAGAAGTGCAAGTGTCTTTTGTGCTTTCGGATGGAGTCAATGGCTCACCTGTGGATGGGGCTTATATCAATGTTTTCAAGACAAAAGAACAAGAGATTACTCCATTAAAACGTATTTTAATTAGAAAAGGAAAGGCTAAGCTTAACTTACTTAAAAATGAGTTTTATGACTTTAAAGTGGAAGGAAGAGCCAGTGATGGAGAGCAAATTTGTTATGCAGCATCTGACGTGATTTCTTATTATGTTGATGAAAAGACTAGCATAATTCCAATTGTGCAATTTCCATTACAACGTGTTACACGTCCTGCTATATCTCCTGTGATTCAAGAATTTAAGTATGGTAATGAGATATTAAAGACAGGAAAAGTTAAAACCATATCAGAAATGAAAACTGTTAGCATCAAAGTTTTGACATCGTCTCCTATAGAACGTTTAGATTTGAATTATATTCCAAAACCTATGCTCGGTATTGGTTTTGTACCTACAAATGACGCAAAAGAAAGTCAAGGTATTTTATATGCTTCTGAGTCTGGTGTTACACATAAAAATGATGATGGAAAATATGAATCTAGCTGGAACTGGTCTTCTTTGAATACTCTAAAGTTAATAAAAGGAGATGAAGCAGATGCAGTGATTGTTTTGTATGATGCGGCAAATAATAGGCTTGAATATCATGTGCGGTTTAAGACTCCTAACAAAACTTCAGAAGAAGAAGCTATTGAGGTGAGTGATTTTAATATGGAATTTATTATCTACCCAACTTCTTCACGTATTTTCTCTATCGGAAAAGATAGTTTTACACATTCTTGTTCACATTATTCAAATAGGCTTCTTTTTAAGGTGAAAAAAGGAAATAGCCATGTAACGTGTAAAGGTTTTGATATTTATCGAAGATGTGTAGAAAATAATGAAGACTTCAAGCTCATTAAGCATTTCGTATATGCTTTGCCAAAAACTTCAGATGATTATGGGAACAGTGGTTATCATAGATTGCAGGATGACGATGGGGTTTTGGAAGATGAAAAGACCTATCAATATAAGGTGGTAGCATACACAACTGATGATAAAAAAAGCAAATTAGATTCTTCTCCAATGTTAGAAATCAAAGTTCCAAAAACTACTTCATTATTGTTGGATTACCCTGTAAATACATCTGTTTCACTCTTAGATGCTCAAAACATGGACTATGCTTTTAAACTATCGAATCCTAAAATACTAGAAACAGCCAAAGAAATAAGGTTAGGTTTTTTAGTTTCGGATAGAGAAGGTAAAGTGAGATATGCTTCAAAATTTAAATATGTTTTTGATGATTCTAATGGTAAAGATGAGATTTATTTTGCGACACTTAACGATGCAGAAACTAAAGGAAACATTTATGTTGGAACAAAATATTCAAAAAGACGAGATGCTATAACGAGCTTACCAGTGGAAAATCTAATAAAAATTGATAAGACTACGGGAACTATAAAACTTACAAAGAGTTTTACATCTCTAACTCAGGCTAGCCTAGTGCAATCAAAAAGTATTTCATACACGAGAGGAACAGCATATTATTGGGATATTCTTGACTGGGGGGTGAAAGTATCTACTAGTTTTGATGATTTAGCAACAAAGATTGTTAGTAAGAAAAAAGATGGGGTTACTATAATCAGTATTACAAATGATGCGTTAAATGGGAATAATGCGTTGAATGGTAGGGCTGAGTTTAGTATAAAGTTTAACTAGGAGGTTTTTATGAAATATCTATTAATTTTAAGTATGATACTTTTTTCTTGTACTAATAATGTCTCTCCTAAAGAACGTAGAGGGCAAGTTTATGAGGAGTATCAAGAAAAAGTTTTTTTAGGTTATGATTTAGATAAGGTTCATAATAGAGCAATAAACATCAAGGTGCATGTAAACAATAATGATGAGATGGATGCTTTTATGGTTTCTTTGAAAGCATTTGATGTTGTTGAGATGGCTAGAATGGAAGGTTTTGCAGAAGGCGAAATGTTTGTTAACGTTATAGCCAATGGGAACTATCCTGAAACACTTAGGAAGATACGAAGACTCTCTAATGTTTTTTATGCTGAACCTGATTATAAGATTGAAATGATTGATATCTATGAGCCGTCCCCTTTCAAAGCCGTTATTTCTCCATTTGGATTACTTGAAGGTGATTTTGAAGATGATCCTCAAGGTGATTTTAAGGAATATTCACTTGAAATTACAGAAGCTTTGCGTGCATATAGCGAACTTAAATTTGGGGAAAATAGTGTTTGGGTGGGTATTCTTGATAGTGGAACAAATGGAAATCATGAAGACCTAAAGCATGAAAATGGGGAGCGTGTTGTTAAGATATTAAAAACAGCTTTTGGTGGTGCTGGAGCTCAAATTACAGATGTTCCTAGCTGGAATAGTGACAATGAAGGTGTTGGAGGTGGGCATGGAACTCATTGCACAGGAAGTATTTGTGCAGTTGGAAATAATGGAAAAGGAATTGCAGGAGTTGCTTGGAAAAATGTAAAACTTGCTTCTTATAAGGTTCTTAAAGATGGATCTGGTTATGCATGGTCGATATATGACTCACTAAAACATTTTGTAGATACAGTAAGAGGTGAAGTTTCAGAGCAAGAACAAGCAACTATTCCTGTTAACATGTCGCTAGGCGGATATACAATTAGCACTTTTGCCGTAGAAGCCTTAAATTATGCTCTTTCTAAAGGTGTTTTACCTATTGTGGCCAATGGAAATGAAGGACAGTTTTTGCCTTTCTATCCTGCTGCATGTCCTGGTATTTTATCTGTTGGAGCTAGTGGTACTGATGACAAGAGAGCTGTTTTTAGCAACGTTGGTTCTTGGCTTAATGTTGTAGCTCCTGGTCAAGACATAATAAGTTTGCAGCACTCTAACGAGAGAGGTTATCTTTATATGTCTGGCACCTCTATGGCAGCACCTTTTGTTACAGGTATGATAGCCTATCTTCTTTCGTTTAATCCGAAATTGACACCATATCAAATTATTGCAATTTTGGAAAAAACAGCAGACAAAATTGATGAGCATAATCAACACCCACTAGCAAAATATAATGAAAATGGCTTTTCTAATTGGTATGGATATGGCAGAGTGAATGTTTATCGGGCTGGTAAAATGGTTAAGGATGGTAATGTTCCTCCACGTGGTGAAGACTATGTAGAAACCGTTTTAACTATAAAGGGGTCTTCAGACAAATTAGTATATGTTTATGAAAAAAAGACAGGTGTTCTAGTTACTATGTCTATTATTCCTTTTGATATTCCTTCAAAGGTAGAAATTAGAGGGTTAAGGCCAGGTGAGTATAATGTCGTTTGTGATGGGCATGTAAAAGAGGCAATTATTGGGAATGATCAAAATATTACGCTAACATTTTATTAAATTTCTTGTGAGCACTAAGGAACCGCTGATTAATTGTGAGAGGCAGATTAATCAGTGCATCCATAGCTTTATTTTTTAAGCAGTGCGTTTAATTTATGCGTGTTTTTAGCATTTTTAATGTTTTGTAAAAAGAATTAAAAATGATTTTTTTGTTAATTTTTTACCTTGTATTTTTATCATTCTTATATTAGTATTAGCCCATGTTTTAGGGTGCTTTTCACCTTGGTTAGTTAAGGAGTGTTATCTAAAA
>CAJPOH010000093.1 GCA_905372205.1 uncultured Treponema sp. | reverse complement strand
TTCATCAAATGTTGTTTTAGCTGGCAAAACATTTGACGCATCAATTAAAAAAGCTATTTTTACGGATGACGTTTTGCGTCTTTTGTATTGTAAGATACAATATGTATACACCCTGTGTAATCAAATAAGAGGTGAAAAATCTAGGAAGAATATTGCTTTGCAAGATTTATGGAAAGCCCAGACTGCTGTGTTGTTTGATTTAGAAAACAAAAATATAAACCATAAGCACAAGCTCATTCAGTGGTGTTATAGAAACTTGCTTTTAGCAGAAAAGCAATCAAGATTGCCCGGTAAATTCAGCACTTCTATTTTAAGTCATGACTTTAATATGGATGGAGTGAAAGAGTTCTTGTTTCAGCGTGAAGATATCAATATGTATGTCCACCACATAGGTGGCAAAGTCTTTGAAATGGACGTTCTTAATGTCTATAAAAATTATACATATATGGCAGGAGAACATGGACTTTTTATTGACCATTTGGTTTCCTCAAAAGAATTAGAAAGGATTCGAGAAAAAGATTATAGGTCGATCACAACAAATTCTGTGTTCGCAAATAATTTTTATCAATATGTTTCTCATAACAACATCAAAAAGAACCTACAACTTAAAACCGAAGGCATCTTAAAACTTTCTAATAATATTGCTGTTGCTCTTTCGTTAAAAAAGAAATACGCTTTAACGGATGATAGTATGGAAGTTCAGTATATCTTAAAAAATGATTCTTCCATCAAAGTTTCTTCCTTCTTTATGGTTGAAATGTCTTTGGCATTTGAAGCCACAAATAAGAAGTCGTCTAAAATTTCAATATATGCAGAAGATATGAAAAAAGATTTGCAGATAGAAGAACTTCTGACATACCCTGTGTTCAAATCTATTCCATGGCTACAAATAATTGATATAGATGGTAGAATAAAATTCACTATGGAATTAAATGAGCCATCTAACATTATTTTAGTTCCAATATACAGAAAAAATGCCGAAACTATAACTAGTAATGTAACAGGCTTGCGTATTTTGTTTTACTGGAGCATAGAATTAGAACCAGAGCATGATACTGAAAAGATGATGTTTTTTAGAATACTGGATTCTAAAAAAAATAAACTTTAAGGGGTTATTAGTGATAGATATTAAGAAGAATGTTTTGAAAACATTGAAATGGGCTATATTAGTCATTTTAGTTTTAATCATTGGTATTTCTAGTGTTAAAATGGTAAAAACCACTGATAATGGCGTTGTTTTGCGTCTTGGAAAATATCATACAATATTGCAACCTGGTCTACACGTTATAATTCCTTTTATAGACAAAATC
Organism: uncultured Treponema sp.; assembly: GCA_905372205.1. GTDB lineage: Bacteria > Spirochaetota > Spirochaetia > Treponematales > Treponemataceae > Treponema_B. Next base: position 3,841 of record CAJPOH010000093.1, on the reverse strand, counting down.
TATTATGTACCTGTTACCATAGTGCAAAAAGAAGAATTTGGTTTTAGAACGTCTAATTTAGGCGAGAGAAGTACGTGGGAAAACAACTTAGTTCTTGAATCTTCCATGCTTACAGGAGACTTAAATATCTTAAATGTAGAATGGGTTGTTCAATATAGAATAGTTGACCCTAAAGCATGGCTTTTTAACGTGTACGAAAATGAGAGAGAAAATACAATTAGAGATGTTTCTAGGGCTACAATTAATAGTCTTGTTGGAGATAGGGCAATTTTGGATATAATGGGAGAAGAGCGAAACAATATTCAAGCTTTTGCAAAAACTATTATGAATGAAAAGTATGAAGGTTTGGGCTTAGGTATTTCTGTTTCATCAGTGCAATTACAAAATGTAACACCTCCTCTTGCTGTTCAAGAAGCGTTTGAAGATGTGAATATTGCAATACAAGATATGAATAGACTTATAAATGAAGGAAAAGAAGCATATAACCGTGAAATTCCAAAGACTAAAGGTGAAGCAGATCAGTGGCTTCAGCAAGCTCAAGGTTATGCTGCAGAGAGAATTAACGTCGCAGAAGGAGATGTTGCTCGTTTTAATCTTGTTTATGATGAATATATAAAATCGCCTGTTATAACAAAAAGACGTTTGTATTTGGAAGCTTTGAGCGATATCTTTGAAAATAGTGAAAAGCTTACTATAGTTGATAAAAACCTAAAGAATTTTTTACCATTTAAGGATATAAAGTAGTAAGGATATGAAAAAAATTAAAAGTAATGTTATTACGATTGTTATTATTTTTGTGTTGTGCTTATTTTCTTTTTTCCAAGCTTTTTATGTATTGGAAGAAGGTGAGGTTGCAATTATAACAAAATTTGGAGAGGTTGTTTGTACTGAAACAAATGCAGGACTTCACTTCAAAGTTCCTTTTTTGCATAATGTGAATAGATATACAGCAAAGTTGTTAAGGCTTGATGGAGATCCACAAAAGATTCTCACAAAAGAAAAGCAGTTTATTGAGGTTGACACAACTAGTCGTTGGAGAATATCTGATATAAAGAAGTTTTATCAATCTCTTGTCACATATCAAGCTGCTTTTTCGCGTCTTTCTGATATTGTAGATTCTTCTGTTAGAGACATCGTAACAGTCAATTCTTTGGATGATATTGTACGTTCTTCAAACATCATCAATGAAAGTACACATAAAGAAAAATTTGATATAAATAATGATGAAATTAGAATTGACCAACTTTCACCTGAAAACATTACATACTCAAAGATTTCAAAAGGACGTTCAGCATTGGCAAATGAAATTTTGAAAAAAGCTAATAGTCAACTAGATGAGCTTGGTATTGAGGTTATTGATGTTATATTCAAGCAAATTAAGTATTCTGACGAATTACAGAATTCTGTTTTTAGTAGAATGATTAAAGATCGGAATCAAATTGCACAAACATTTAGATCCACAGGTGAAGGTAAAAAGGCTGAATGGCTAGGAAAGCTTGAGAATGAAAAGCGAAGTATCCTTTCAAAAGCTTATTCTGAGGCAGAAAAAATAAAAGGAGAAGCAGATGCTAAGGCAGCTTCTATTTATGCTTCTTCCTATAGGAAAGATATAGAGTTTTATACTTTTTGGAAGAGTATGGAAAATTATAGAAAGTCGTTACCAGCTAGTGATAAGATTTTATCTACAGATATGGATTATTTTAAGCATTTATATTCATTCTAATTTTTAATGTATTTGTTTTGGAGGGAATATGTCTAAAGGCTCTGTGATGCGAGTTTTTGTTCTTTTAATTTTAATTATTGTTTTAGTGCTTGGGGGGCTTCTTTGGTTTGATTATTTGGGGCTCGTTCACACGAGGGGAATGTTCTCTCCTATATACTCTCTTTTTGGGCGTAAAACACCGCAAGGAGTGGCAACTAGTGCTGATGAAATTGCTGACCTAGAAAATGATAGATACGCAAAAAGGATAAAAGCATTAGAAACAAGAAAGGAAGAGCTTGATAAGTTTCAAAGTGAGTTAGAAGCAGAAAAGAAAGAGAACTTGAAAATAGCAGAAGAATTAAATGATAGGAAAACCTCCATAGAGGAAAAAGAAAAATCATTCCAACAGATAATGGAAGAAACGGATGATAGGGCTAGAAATATCAATCAGATTGCTATATATATGAATGGTATGCGACCAGAAAATGCTGTTGCAAACTTACTCGAAATGGACGACCAAGATATTATCGATGTACTACGAGCGACAGAAGAAATAGCAACTAGAGAAGGCAAAACTTCTTTGGTTTCTTATTGGTTTTCTCTCATGCCACCTACAAGGGCTGCTCAAATACAAAGAAAAATGTCGAATAAACCTTTAACATTAAAATAGGCTATGCTATTTCCAACTTTTCAGTTTTTCTTTTTCTTTGTAATTGTTTTTCTCTTATATTGGTATGTTTTTAAGGATGAGAATTGGCGAAAGTTTCTTTTGTTATTTGCTTCTTATCTTTTTTATGCAAGTTGGAATATTCGCTTTTGTCTTTTGCTTTTTACTGTTACAATAATCAACTACCTATTTGGTTTAATCTTGAGCAAAGAAAAAGAGCACAACGTGAGAGTTGTTGTAATATGGATTATCACATTCTTAAATATTTTATATCTTTTTTCTTTTAAATATCTTTATGATGTTCTCCTCTTTTTAACTTATATATTTCCTAGTGTCTTTGATGCTGGGACGTTGCTTCCACACATAACATCTTCGTTCTTTTTACCAATAGGAATATCTTACTACACATTCAAGTGTATGAGTTATAATTTTGATATTTACTTATGCAAGATGAGAGTTGGAAGAAAAAACTTTTTAGACACTCTTTTGTATGTTTCATTTTTTCCACAATTACTTTCTGGTCCTATAGTCAATGCTTCGTATTTTTTTATGGAACTACCAAGAGCATTAAACGCAGATAAATTAGGCTATAAGGTAATAGAATTAGACAAAGCTATGTTGCTTTTGATGAGTGGTCTTTTTAAAAAACTTATTCTTTCTTCTTTTCTCTTAGTTTTGGTTAGTGATAAGGTTTTTGCTTCTCCTAGTAGTTATAACACTGTGGAGCTTGTTCTTGCCTTATTAGCTTTCACTATCTCTATATATGCAGATTTTTCTGGCTACAGTGATATGGCAATAGCCATTGCATTACTTTTGGGCTTTAAGACTCCTGACAATTTTAATAGACCATACCTATCTCCTAGTGTGAGCGAATTTTGGAGAAGATGGCATATAAGTTTTTCTACGTGGCTTAGAGACTATGTGTATTTTCCGCTTGGGGGCTCTCGCTTCTCTATTGCAAGAACAACATTTGCTTTATGCTTCACAATGATAATAGCAGGACTCTGGCATGGAATGAAGGTTAATTTTTTGCTCTGGGGTATTTTGCAGGGTGTAGCTCTTTCTATTGAAAAGATAGTACATGAAAAAAACAAACTAAAGCGTATTGATTTTGAGGAAGAAGGTTTGCTTAATGAAAAAAGAAGACCTTTTTCTTATTTTATTTTTTTACCTATCAAAGTGCTTTTTGTCTTTATTTTTATCAACATTAGTTGGCTTATTTTTAGAAGTGAAACACCAAGAGATGTTGTAATTTTTCTTTCATCACTATCGAATATCAATGTGCCTCTAAAAATTACAACTCCTTTCATTCTTTCTCTTATTTGCTTTGGTCTTTTTATGCAGATTCCAACAAATAATTTTAGAAAGAAATTATTTAGAGTGTATGTTCATATTCCTCTAATATTCAAAACATTGATATTCACTTCGTTCATTGTTGCTATATACTTAGCTTCAATGTCTAGTATGCCACC
>CAJPOH010000092.1 GCA_905372205.1 uncultured Treponema sp. | reverse complement strand
GAATAGAGAGTCTCTATCATATCTTTTTCATTTTTGCTTAGTATATTGGAAAAAGATTCCATAATAATTTGAAGAGAAGCAATGGTTTTATATAGAGCTGTGCTAAAACCTAATGAAAGTCTAAATGAAAATTTATTTCTTTTTTCATTGAATAATGTTATAAAACTTAATTCTTTAGTTTTTTTCTTACAAGCTGTTAGCTTCATAATATAAGGGAAAAATTGAAAAACTAGTGTTTAATATTTTAGAAAAAGAAGAATCAAATATAGGAACAAGGTTAAAAAAGTTCGTAAGATAGAGTATCGTTTTAATTTTTTCTCCTTCCATTGCTCTTAGTTTATCAAAATATAGAACTCCGCTTGTCTTGTGATTATGTTTTAGAAAATGACGAATTTCTATATCAATCTCTTTGAAAGATTTTCCTTCTATGTTTAATTTAAGGCTATTCCAATCAAAAACTACAATCTTCTTGCCCTTTACCTTTCTAATGGGATAGGAAATATCAAATAACTTTACAGTTTTTCCTTTTTCTAGTTTGATATCTTCCTTTTTTTTCAATTGAAAATTACTGTTTTTCTCTTTTTTAGATGAAGTTAAAGCATAAGAATTGAGTAGTTTTGGAGCAATGCGTTTAATTACTTTCTCTGATAAACTTGAAACAGACATAGCATACATTCTTGTAGTTCTTACAATTTCACCCGCAACAATGTACTTAGGATCTCCTCGATACATACAAGAACTAGGATGGATGACTATTTTTTCTGTTGTTAAACTTCTATAAACGCCACGCTTATAACGTGAACAAACAGCTTGAATCATGCCTTTTGCAATGGATGTAAGGTAGTCATCAATACTACCTCCTGAAAGAATAGGAACTCCCATTCCTGAGACGATAAGTTCCAATTGCTCTTTGATGTTGACAATTTCTTCCATTATCTTAAAATCAAGATAATGTTTTTTACAAAACTCTTCCTTCTTTGTTGTAGAAAAAAACATCCTGTAAACTTTAAGAAAAGAGAGAAAATCACCATTTGGATCACCAAAGGTAACATGTGCTTTTCTTGCTTCCATTTCATAACCTTCTGGCATAGAAAAAGGGCTTCGTACTGAAAGAAAAGCAGAGGCTATTATTACTTCTTCTACTACCTTTGGATAGTTCAAAATAGCTTCAGCTATCATCCTTGATTGGCGGGGAGGTAACGGAAATTTACACATGATTTTTCCAATGTTGGTAAGTGAGTGATCTTCTTCCAAAGCATTTAACATATTAAGAGTTTCAATTGCCCCTATTATGCCTTTTTTGCTTGTTGGAGAAATGAAATCAAAAGAATCAAAATCATATATACCTAGTTCGCTCATTCTCATAACAACTTCTGATAAGTCTGTTCGGTATATTTCTTCTATTGTGTATAGAGGTCTATTCTCAAAATCTTTACGTGAATAAAGTCTATAGCAAGTTCCTTCCTCAGTCCTTCCAGCCCGCCCCTTTCTTTGATTGCAAGAAGATTTTGAAACAAGAGTTTCGTCAAGACTAGAAGTGAAAGAATATGGATTATAGAAATTGAGTTTTGCAAGCCCTGAATCTATTACGGTGTTGATGTCATTAATTGTGATAGAGGTTTCCGCTATATTGGTTGAGATGACAACTTTTCTTTTCCATATAGGTGGAGTTAAAAAAACACGATCTTGTTCTTCTTTGCTAAGTCTTCCATAAAGAGGAATAATCATTAATTTTTTATACCAGCGTTCTTTAGAAATGCGTTCAATACAATTTTTTATACTTCTTTCACCTGGCAAAAAAACTAATATTCCTCCACGCCTTTTTTCTTCGATAACACGTTCAATTATAGAAATGATTTTTTCATATAGCATATTTTCTGCATCTTGAGTTTCTGTAGAAGCAGAAATAACTGGTGGATCAAAAATAAGAGTAATGGGGTAAGTTATAGCGTCAATTTTAATAATAGGACAAGAAAAAAAGTAGGATGAAAAAAGCTCTGTATTAATTGTAGCCGAAGAAATAATCACTTTAAAATCACTACGTTCTGATACAATACGTTTTAAAAGTCCAAGTATAAAATCTATATCCAAGCTACGTTCATGGGCTTCGTCTACCATAATCACAGAATATTTACTAAGCCATGGGTCAAGCTTTAGCTCCTGCAATAAAATACCATCAGTCATAATTTTTATTTTTGTTCGCTCGTCAGTAACATCAGCAAAACGCATTTTATAGCCAATAACATCAGGACGTTCACATTTTAATTGTTTTGCAATAAATTCGCTAACAGAGAGAACGGCAATACGTCTAGGCTGAGTAACTCCAATTATACCACCTTGACTATATCCTGCTTCATGCAAAATAATGGGCATTTGAGTAGTTTTGCCAGAACCTGTAGGGCTTTCTACAACAATAACGCGATTTTTTTCTAATGCATCTAATATCTTTTGTTTTTGACTGTATACAGGCAACGTTTCTATTTTCATAATTTTAAGAGGATCGGGGGAGTCTAAAGAAACACTCTTTCAAAATCCTCCCCTAAAAGCTGGACGATAGTTTTTTTACTGAATCTTATTCAACATTGCTGAAAGTTTAGTTTTGTCATAAAGCTCAATAGGTCTACCTTCAGAATATCTAATTGCATCGTCAGTAAAAGAACCAGGAGTTAAACAAATACCCCTTCCACCCTTTGTGTCTCTAATCTTAGCATGAAATTCTCTTAAAAGCAGTTCTCCTATAGAACCTTGAGATCTAAAAAATCTAAACACAACAATGTCTGAAAACTTAGGTGTATTAACTTCTACAATGATATCACTATAGTCTGTCAATACCATAATATCTAATATCTTAACTTTTCCTGTGTTTCCATAAAATCTACCAACCAATCTCCTACAAAGACCTACAAATTCACTTTGCCCAGCCATTAAATAAGTTTTATTCATTTCTTGATACAAATTCATCAACATTGCAACATCTTTATATCCTGGACTTAATTGTTGTAATTCCCTAAGTACTGTAAGAGCCTGATTTATCTCTCCAAGTTTAATATAAGCTTGAGAGAGTCTATAACGCAAATCGTTAGCCGTGTCTAAAGGAACATTCATGTGTTTTAAGCCAATCAAAAAGTCTTCTTTAGCTTCCTTGTATTGTCCTGATTTTGCTCTAATCATACCTGTATAAAGAGAAGACTGTGCTCCAAAGCCAGGATCTGCTCTTAATCTATCAAGTATTTTTAAACATTTTTCTGCAGAACCTGTCTCATAAAAACACTCTCCCATTGCAAACATAACCTCTTTATCATCAGGCTTCACATCCATAGCTTTCTTTAAGTTTGGAATTGCTTCAGAATATTTATGCATTTTTTGAAATGCTTGACCTAGGTACTTCAAAGCTAAATAATTGCCAGAACGTACAAGTAGAGTTTTTTTGAAATGTGAAGTAGCTTTTTCATATTCTTTATCTAAATAATGTACCAAACCTAGATAGTAATTTGTGTCAGAATCTTGAGGATCTATTGCATAAGCTCTCATTAAAGCCCTTCTTGCTTCCACGTTTCTTGAAGTTTTGACAGCTGTGATTCCACATCTGAGCATAATTACCCTTTGTTCTTTAAGGGGAAGCTCAGCTATCTTATCCATTAAAGAAGCATAACAAGAATAAGCTTTTTCCCAATTTTGCTGTTGGAATGCAACTTCGCCCATCATGTTTAAACCAGTTACATCTTGCGGGTTTTGTGTTAATCTTTTAGTAGCGTCTCTCATTAAAGCAGAGACATCTTTACGTTTTTCTTCGGCTATTCCATTTTTTGCACTCTTCACTTTACCAGCAATGAGTATAACAAGAGCAAGAACCAACGCTATAACGAAAACTGAAATAATTATAGTAGACATAATCAGTACATTATGATACGTATTACTACCTTATGTCAATAACAAAATAATTAAGAAAAAGAAAAGGTAAGGAGTGTTTTTCAAAAACTATTATTTCTTTTTTTCTTCTGTCTTGTTTTTTTTGTCTGAATAAAGATACCTTTTTATTTTTTGACTTGCGGTTTTTTCAAATTCGGACACATATTTAATGGTGTCAATTCTTGACATTCTATTGACATTCTTATTAATAAAAAACTTAATTTCATTTAACAATTCTTCCTTTTTGTAGATGAAAGCGTCTGATAAACCAGAAGCCATATTTTGAATATTCTCAGAAAAAGTTTTTCCTTCACTTGCCCCATTCATAGCTGTAGTATTCAATTTTTCTTCATCTAGTTTGACATAAGCCACTAAAGATGAGTTTTCGCCTTCAATAACTAAGGATTCTGAAACAAGAGGATGTTGGTTTATCACAAATTCTATGTCTTCAGGGTATATATTCTCTCCGCTCGCTCCTACAATCATGTTTTTAGAGCGTCCCATTAAACGTATCCAGCCCTTTTTGTCGATTGAACACAAATCGCCAGTCTTAAAAAAACCATCTTCAGTGAAAGCTTCTCTTGTCAATTCAGGATCATTGTAATACCCTTTCATTACATTTTCACCTTTAACAACCAACTCACCAATTCCAGTTTCTTTGTCTGGATTGTAAATCTTAACTTGAATACCTTCTACTTGCCAGCCTAGATAGCCAGGACGTGTTTTACCAACCGAAGAAAATGCAACTAACGGAGAAGTTTCTGTAAGTCCATAACCTATTGAATATGGAAAACCTGCATCTTTCATAAACTCTTCGACTGCAGGATCAATCTTTGCTCCTCCTATTCCAAAGAATTTTAGTCTTCCACCAAATGTTTTAATCAGCTTTTTACCTGCAATCCTACAAATCATTTTATGCGTTAATTTATTTTGGTACAACTTACTCACAAGTCCTGGTGTGTTGAAAGATGGCAAGATTTTTTGCTTATAAATCTTTTCAATAACCATAGGAACTACAAGCATAAATTGAGGTTTCACTTTTGCTAAAACAGGTAATAGTGTTCTAGGTACTGGTGGTCCTCCTAAATAATAAATGCAAGCACCATTCAAAATAAACATCAAAAAACCAATTGTGAATTCATATACATGAGACATTGGTAATATTGAAACTGCTGTGTCATAGCAATTAATGCGTTGTGCTTGTTGACCTGCTACTGCAGTGAACACTATGTTTTTATGCGTCAACATAACACCTTTTGAGCGACCTGTAGTGCCTGATGTGTATATAATAGAAGCCAAATCCTCTTCATTGCAAAGATAGGCAGGAGTTTCATTATTATTCAATGT
>CAJPOH010000091.1 GCA_905372205.1 uncultured Treponema sp. | reverse complement strand
TTTCTGATGAGATTTATTTTTATCAGAAATTGTCATATTTTTAAGGAGGTTTCTTATGAAGAAACTAAAAGGATTTAGGAAAGTTTTCCTAATTGCAACAGTTATTTCTTTGATCTTTGCATCTTGTAGGCATCCACAAGATGATCAAAATGATCCAAAGGTTGAGAATGTCAAGGTAACAGTGAAAAAAGATTCACACGTTACAAAAGCTCCTGATAGCTTCACACTAGTAAAGGGGGCTAAGTTAGGCTTCACAGCACTAAAAGAGAAAATGACACTAGAATTTGAAGCAAACTATGAGCTTTCTAAGATCACATTAAATACTTCTAGTGGTGCAGAAATTACAAACTCTGCTCCATACACCTTTAATGCAGACACCACGATCTATCTTTGTTCACAAAGACAAGGTTCTGGTCCAAAGCTAGAATTGAAGGAACTCAAAGTTGATGGAAATAATATAGAAACAATATTAGATGTAATGAATGCTCCTAAAACTAAGAAAGATAAAGTTAAAATTGAGGCAAAAGCTTCTCCTGCAGATGCAGAAGTTTTGTTTGAACCAAACCTTTCAGATAATTTTTGGAATCTAACGGTTGGCAATGGTAACACCCTCAAGATAAAAGTGAAAAAGGGAAGTGATGAAAAAATTTACACACTAAATATCGAAAGGCTTGATAGTAGTGTAGCAACTTTACAAAAACTTACAGTGGGAGATAAAAGCAAAGAAGGGGCAGAGATAACAGACGAAATGACATTTACTGTGCTACAAGACAAAACTGAAGTTGAGGTGAAAGCAGTAACAGACCCAGAGAATGCTCCAATTGTTTTTGATCCTCCCCTTTCAGGTGAAAAACTAGCTCTTACTGGCAATGAGACTACATTGACAATTAAAGTAGGAACAGCACCTAAAGTTTCTACATATACAGTGAAAGTAATAAAGCTTTCATCTGGTGGAGATTTTATAGACACACTCTTCATTTATGGCGGTAGAAAAAATGGTGTTGACTCTGATGTTGAAAAAACAGAAATAGACAAAATCTTAAATAATGAAGAAAACGTTGTTTTGGAAGTTGCAGGTCCTAACGCTACGATTCTAGCAGCTTCAAAGCTAAAAACATGGACTAGCTTCAAAATTAATGGTGTTAGGTTTGCATCATTCCCATATTCATCTTATCTTTCAGTTTCTCTAGCAGAGTTAAAGCTTCCTGCAAGAGGCGAAACTGTGGATGTAAAGCTTGAAGTTCAAGATGCAGATGGCATTGGAGAATTAAACTTTAAGATTAAGAGAACTGATGAAACTGTTGATGTTCCTGTTGATAAGTTATACATAAGAGACAAAAATGTTCTTTCAAGTGATGCACGCAAAGCTCTTTATGATGAAAGCCAAAAACCAGTATTTGATGGAGCAGAACCTTCTCGTATTGAAGTAGAAGCACGTGAAGATGTTATGAAGAGCATCACGATAGATGGTACTCCATACAACACTGTCAACCAGAAAACAGATGCAAATAACGCTCCAATTTGGACAATTGAAGGAAGTGTAACAGGCGTGAGTCCTTCAGGAAAAGATGTTACTATGGTTATTGCACCTAATGACACAGATGCCTACCATCCTATCACTTGGACATTCCATCTCAACTATAAAGTTGCAGAAGCTATGAAAGTTAGGTATGAGATTAATGGCAAAAATGAGTACAAATTGCCTTCAGAATTTGTTGAAGGAATTAATAATGGAACTAATCCTCTAATAGATGTAGAAAGCAAACTCTTAAACTTGAAGTTGACTTGTGGAGGAAAAGTTGCAAACGTAAAGATAAATGATGATGTAATTAACGGAGATACGTTAGTTAAAGTTGGCATGGATTATGTGCTAATTCACTCAATACCAGTCAATGAAACACCAAAAAATATTACTGTAGAAATCAATCCTGTAGATTTAGGTGTTTATTCTCCTTTTAGTTTTAAATTTCAAGCAAAAGGAAATAGTGTCACCGAAAAGATCAACCCAACTTTTGAAGAGATTTCAGGAGATAAAAACTTACCAAAGGCTACTTTTATAGAAAAACTTAGTGGACCAGATAAGCCTTTATATAAGACTGCTTCAGAAACTGCTGATATCGTAATTGACCTGCCAAGCTATGACTATGATTTCTTATGCAAAGAAGTAAGAATTAATGATGAGAAAGCAGAAATTACAGTGCAATCAGGTTTCTTTGGCAACTTCTACAAGATTAAAAAGAGCTTTGCTGTGAGCAAAACAGTTCCTACTGATGTTAAGATTGAGTTTATTGCTAAGGAAAACATATCAGAAAACTTAATTTGGAGCTTCCAGTTGCAAGGTGGTGGAGAAAATCCTAGCCTTCCACAAAGTCAGGTGAGCATTTTTAAGATAAATGGTATTGGTGGTTTCTATTCTCCACTTCCAAAGGACTTAACAGAACATCTAACAGACGGAAGTAATCCAACTTACGAATTTGATGGAAAGAAAGCTTTAGTTGAAGTAGGTTCGTATAATGATGGGCTAATTGAGAATGTTGTTTTCAAATTTGAAGGCGAGCAAAAACATGAAATGGCACCTGTGCAAGAAGGCTATGCTTATTCTTCAAAATACGAGTTTGAAATTGCTGATACAAATCCTCATGATGTTGAAATAATTATTACACCAAAAGATAAAAAATATTCTAACCTCATTTATAAATTTAGGTTAAAATGGTCAGGAAAGAAAACTCCTCTTCCTTTAATTTTTGGTGTTAATGGCAATGTTCAAAAAAATGGCTATAAGGCAACAATGAAGGCAGAAACAGCCCAATTATTAGTGCAAGCCAAAAAAGACATTATGCTAGAAGTGTATATAGGCGAAGAAAATCATGAACAAAAATGTAACATCATAACGTTCCAAGCAAGCAGTGGAACAGTTTGGCATTCTGAAACAAATGTTTCTTTACTTGGTTCAGATGGAAATGCAGCTACAAAAACTTTCGTGATAAAAGTGATGCCAAAAGATGCTGAAAATTATGAAGAAACTATTTGTAAGTATACCCTCACAGGCATAAAAATTGCAGATGATAATGCGGAATTTGTGTGGAGTACTGGTCAATATGCGGCACCTAAAGTTTTGAATCATATTGAATGGATGGCAGGGCTTGATAGTAATGAATATATCGATGACTATGGTGCTAAAGCTGTTACATTGGAAGCTCATACTGTTAGCACTAGAGCTAAGGTGAAATATCAATTTGTAGACATGGAAGATAAGCCTATTCAGGGGCAAGAAGTGAAAGAAATGACAAACACAAATGGTGTGCATAAGTCAGAAAAAATAGAGTTATTCAAGGATAAGCCTACAAGAATTAAAGCTTGGGTTTTAGCAGCAGATGGAACCACAACTAATGATAAGAAAGGGATATGGAAAATGACATACAATCCTTGTCCATTAGCTTGGGAATATGAAAACAAGGGAGATGAAGGTAAAGGAGCAGAATACAAAACAAAAGCTTATGATTTAATTGAAATTGAAAAAGGCAAAGTAACTGATCCTGATAAGAAAATCTATCTAGTCTTTGCTCCTTGGAAAGAAGATGACGGTTACACTGTGGTAAATGATGGGCTTCCAAATGACCATCAAGCAGCATTTGTTAAGATTGGTGCTATGGGAAACTTACAAGAATACTATAAGACAGTGATTGATGTAAGCAAATTACTTGACAATAGTGTTCAAGAGCTTAAAGCGACACTAAAGATGAAAAAAGGTGGCAATGATTGTCTAACTTATGATGTAAAAATCAAGGTTAAACAATAGGTAATTCATTTCTAATTCAAAAGGATTAGAAATGAGTTTCTCGTAGGTAAAAAGATTTTAAAAGCAGGAAGGCAATTATTAATTTTGTCTTCCTGCTCTTTTTTTAAGGCAAGTTGATAATTAGAACTTAAATGAAGGTCCTATTTTTACGTATAAGATGTTTTGAAAATCAAACTTTTCCACTGAAGAGCTTTTATCGTTTGGTGATGAAATCTCAATGATATTATTATTAGCACCTATCGTCATAGAAGGAATTTCAACAATTGAAAAAATAATTCCAACATGTTTTACAAAATAGTATGCAAGATTTAATTGCAATGGAACTCCCACTGTGTAATAAGAGAAAGCAGTTTCATCTTTCAATTTAAGAGCTGATATATCCACTGAGTTTTCGTTTTTTTCAATCTTATTAAATCTAAAATAGTCAATTCCAAAAGAAAGACCTGTAAGAAATGAAAGATGGAAATCATCGTTAAATCTCTTTGTGCCACCAAGCAAAATTTGACTCGTCCAAGAAACACCTTCAAGTTCTTTTAATGTAAGATTGATACTTCCTTCTTTTTCTATGCTACCTAGTCCTGTAATTACTTTAGCTTTTGCTGTTGTTAAGCATTTAATATTTCCAGCAAGTGCAAAGTTGCTGTTAATAAATATGCTAAAACCATTTGCAAAATAGCCACCTAAATCAAGACCTACAACAAAAGCATGGTGGTTTAATTTGGTTTTTAATTCCAAACTGCCTGAAATTAAACTCGAGTCTGCATTTTTAATATCGCTAAATTGTGAATACAAATTTGCATACCCAAACGTAGGGCTTATAACAAATTCTGCAAAAGAGCTTGTTATGGCAGCTACACAAACAAAAACTAAGACAAATAATTTTTTCATAAAACACTCCTTACAAGGTAATTGCATTTTAATGCAAAAACACCTTGTAGCACACAGTATATACCCCCCCCCTATGTGTCAAGATATAAATGAAAAAAATGTTAAATTTTTTATTAAATTCGAGTGAATGTTTTGTTTTTTCTTATCATTTTCCAAAGGGCGAGCTATTCTTAATGCGTAATATTGCAAACATTACCTGCAATAGAGGTTTATTTTTAGAATGCTCGTTTTATAAAGCTTAGAAGATGCTTTTGTTTTTGTGCAGAATGCACCCCCTTTACAGCACAGAAGTGAGGCACGATATAAGCTATATCGCCTTCCAATATAAGCTATATTCGATCATGATATAGCCTATATCGCCCTTGAATATAGCTTGAATCGCCTCGCAATATAGCTTAAATCGCAGGCGAATATAGCTTATATTCGCCCTCAATATAGCGGGGTTTTGCATCGCAATATAGCCTAAATTGTGTGAGTACATTAGCTAATGTACTATTCTCACCTTCCCTAATGTACGACCCTGACGTTCTCTAATGTACAATGTTTAAGATTTTTATAAACTTGAAAGTGCTACTTTTGATGATAGCCCTTGATG
>CAJPOH010000090.1 GCA_905372205.1 uncultured Treponema sp. | reverse complement strand
AAAATATCACCATTCTCATAGCTGATATTCAAGTTTTTAGTAAAATTAGTTATATATTCTTCTCTTAGGGACTCTATGGATGTATTATCCTTCTTTGTCTTTTGTAACAAAGTGTAAGTCAAAGCTCTATAAAAGCTACCAGTATTCATAAAAATAGCGTGATAGTGTTCACTTAACAACTTTGCAATTGTACTCTTACCCGACCCCGCAGGTCCGTCTATTGCTATAACCATAGTCCTCCGTATTATACAATATATTTATCACTTGTGTATAGCATTAGAAGCCACTAATTAATTCGCTACTAATAATTAATCAATGACTCCTTAAATTTTATAAAACAATTCTATCCAGATCTTCAAGATATGAATAAAGAACGTTTGATTGTGTTTCAATGTCTAAAAGTCGCATTTTTTCTTTTTCCACAATTTCACTAGGAGCATTTTCAATAAAGCCTTTATTGGCTAACTTTCCTTCTATTTGCTTTTTTTCTTTTTCAAAAGCTTCTAGTCTTTTGTTGAAATTCTGCTTTAAGTCTTCAATATTTACATCTCCATCGATGAGTATAAACACTTGAAAACCTGAGGCAACACTACCTATTGAATTATTTGGTTTTCCGTCTTCTTTCCATATCTTCACATATTCAGAACGTGAAAGCATTTCAATGAGACGTTCATCAGCATTTTTAAGAATAGCTTCAGAATTTTTTTCTAAAGAAATATACACTTTTGCTTTTACACTTGGCGATATATTTAGATCGAGACGCAAAGCACGAATGATGCGAACAATGTTTTGCATCATAGAAAACTTTTTAAATGTAGCATCGTCTCGTCTAGTCTCGTCATATTGAGGGTACTCAGCAGTCGTCAAAACCTCAAAGCGTGGCTTAATAGAAGGTTCATCATTAAAATCTTGCACACAATTAATAGGTAGTTTTTGATAAAGTTCTTCAGTAATAAAAGAAAGATAAGGGTGCAAAAGACGCAAGGCTTCTTCCA
The DNA here is from genome assembly GCA_905372205.1 of uncultured Treponema sp. Lineage (GTDB taxonomy): Bacteria > Spirochaetota > Spirochaetia > Treponematales > Treponemataceae > Treponema_B. Next base: position 4,296 of record CAJPOH010000090.1, on the reverse strand, counting down.
AAATAGAAAGATAGACCGACGTTGCCCTATCTTTTTCGCATTCCTCTTCCTTAAAAGAAAGCTTTAAACCCTCAACATACCAATCACAATAATCATTCCAAAAAAATTCATAAACCAATTGAGATGCTTCACTATAACGATAGGCTTCCAAAGCTTCACGAGTTTTACGAGCTGTTTCATTTATAGAATGAATAATCCATTTTTCTATTTCTTTGAGTTCGCTCCTTTTTACAGGAACTAGATGACGACCTTCAAGATTAGAGAAAATATAGCGTGTTGCATTCCAAATTTTATTGGCAAAACGAGACCCCACCTTAAAAGTATCCATGTCTATCAAAATATCTTGCCCTTGTGCACACAAAAAAGACAAAGTAAACTTTAAAGCATCCGCCCCATATTCATCAATCACAACAAGAGGGTCAATCCCATTACCCAAAGACTTACTCATCTTTCTACCTTTTTTATCTCGAATAAGTCCATGCAAATAGATATCACGAAAAGGCACTTGGTGAGTAAAATGCAAGCTAGACATAATCATTCGGGAAACCCAAAAGAAAATAATATCATAACCTGTAATAAGTGTATTTGTTGGATAAAACTTTTTATAATCTGGAGCTTCACATTCGTTAGGTAAACCTTGAGGCCAACCAAGCGTTGAAAAAGGCCAAAGCCAGCTAGAAAACCATGTATCCAAAACATCTTCATCTTGACTCAAATGAGAAGAGCCACATTTTTTACACTCTGTTATATTAGTATGAGAGACCATTACTTCCTTGCAATCTTCACATGTCCAAACAGGGATTCGATGCCCCCAAACAAGTTGGCGTGAAATACACCAATCACGAATATTTTTTAGCCAATGAGTGTATGTGTTTTCCCACTTTTTGGGGTGAAAAACAATCTCTCCTTTTTCCCAAGCCTTCAATGCTTTTTCTGCCATACTATCCATTTTTACAAACCATTGTTTTGAAAGATATGGTTCAATTATACAACCACAACGATAGCACTTTCCCACTGCATGTTTTAATTTCTTTGTTTCTTTCAATAATTTAAGTTCTTCAAGATCTTTTAATATAAGAGTTCTAGCTTTCTTTACGCTTAGTCCTCTATATTTTTCTGGAACATTATTATTAAGAGTTCCATCTTTATTTAGTATATTGATAACTTCAAGACCATGTCTTTTTCCAACTTCCCAGTCATTTCTATCATGTGCAGGTGTAATCTTCACTAATCCAGAACCAAATTCCTTATCAACGTAAGCGTCTGCTATAATTGGAATCTTTTTGTTTACAATCGGCAGAAGAAGAGATTTCCCGACTATATCTTTATATCTTTCGTCTTCAGGATTGCATGCAACAGCAACGTCTGCTAGCATTGTTTCAGGACGTGTTGTTGCAATTTCAACGTGAGATATAATCTCATCTTTTTCGTTTATTAATGGATACAAAACATAGTATAAAAACCCTGTCTCATCTTCGTGTGTTACCTCTTCGTCAGACAAAGCAGTGCCACAAGAAGAACACCAATTAACAAGATATTCTCCTTTATATATAAGCCCTTGTTCGTAGAGAGTGCAAAACACCTCGCTCACAGCTTTGGAAGAAGACTCATCCATTGTGAAGCGAAACCTATCCCAGTCGACACTAACACCCATAGTGCGAAGTTGTTTTTGAATTATTTCTTTGTGAGACATTGCTACTTCAAAAGTGCGATTCACAAAATCTTCTCTTTCTAAAGTTTTAGGTTCAATTCCTTCTTGTCTTAATTTTTTTTCAACTACGTTTTGAGTTGCAATACCTGCATGGTCGCATCCTGGCACCCACAATGTCTCAAAGCCACACATCCTCTTATATCTAACAATGATATCTTGCAAAATATTATCTAGTGCATGCCCTATATGCAAGATCCCTGTAACATTAGGAGGTGGCATAACAACAGTGAAAGTCTTTCCCTTCCCTCTATCTTTAGGAGTAAAAACTTTCTTTTCAAGCCAAAGTTTATATATATGATTTTCAAAGGTTTTTGGATTATATGATTTTTCTAATTCGATTACCTTCAATTCTTCTTGCATACCTACCCCTACATTTTTGATTCTGAAATGTTTAAGGTGCACATTTTAACAAATCAAATTAATGTATACAAGGGATTTTTTAACATAACAAGAAACTTTCCATTCCATCACACTACACCTTAAACTTTCTAACCTCGTTTACTAAGCCTTGTATGCTTATCTTGTTTTTTTCACTGATATCTGCAACTTCTTGCACTGTATTACTAATCTGCACTGCTCCTGCAGCCATTTCATTCATACTATCAGTGATAACTCGAGTAAGTCCATCTAATTTTTCCATTTCATGTGCAACCCCCTCACTTCCTCTTAACATTTCAGCTGAACCTTGTTGCACTTCATTTGTAACAGAATTGATATCTTTAATAGCTGTCAAAACTTCTTTGCTTCCATTTTCTTGCTCTTTCATAGCCTCAGTTAGGCGATGGCTCATCTCTTTAACTTCTTCTGCCAAACTAAAAATAGCATTAAACTTGGTTTCAACAATTTTAGACGATGAAGATAATCCTTCAATCTCACCTGATAAAAGCTTCAATGTTGAAGTAATTGTCTTTCCTTGTGTACTAGATTCCTCTGCCAGCTTTCTTATTTCATCTGCTACAACAGCAAAACCCTTTCCAGCCTCTCCTGCATGGGCTGCTTCAATTGCAGCATTCATTGCCAATAAGTTTGTTTGGCTTGCTATGTGTTGAATCACGCTAGATGCTTCCATCAAAGCTCCTGATTCTTCTGCTATTTTGTTCGTTACCGAATTTGATTTTGCTAGTGTTTCTTTACCATCAGCTGTAGCCTCACCTAGTTCATTTATTAAAACATCACTTCTTTCAAGAGTGCCAGTTATGCTTTTTATGTTTGCAACCATTTCTTCTATACTAGACGAAGATTGAGCCACACTTGCAGTTTGACTTTCTATGCTAGCGTTTAGTTGCTTAATTGTGCGAGTGATTTCTTCTATTGTACTAGCTGTTTCTGTTACAGAAGTAGCTTGTGTTAATGCTTGTTGCTTAACTCCATCAATATTTGAACTAATTTCATGCACACTCGAAGCAGTTTCTGTCATGTTGCTAGCAAGTTCTGAACCAATTTCTTCCATCATTTGAGCGTTCTTATCAACTGCCTTTATAGAAACCCCTATCTTTTCTATTGTTTGGTTAAAGTAGAGAGCGAGATCGGTTACTTCATCATTTCCATGCAATGGCAACCTAACGGTCAAATCTCCATCTCCTTGGGCTATTCCTTGCAATGCCAAAACAGTATTCTGAATAGGAAGCACCATACGAGTAGCTATAATAAAGGTAGTTATAATAGACATGAGAAAAATTACAAAACCAATTATAATTATTGAAGTTTGCAAAGTTCGTATGCTACCAAGAAATTCTTTTGTTGGAGCTCTCACAACCACTGTCCACTTAGCAGATTTTACAGTTGCATAAGAACCTATATAGGTATCGCCTTTATAGTTGTAGTAACCAATTTCACTCACTTCAGCACCTATTGCATGCGTTAAAAAGCCAGCAACAGAAACAAAGGAAGCATCTTTTTTCGCATTATTAATAACGTTTGTTCTATTCATAACCAAGGTTCTATCCCTATCTGCTATTATAGTTCCTTGAGAGTCAGCAAGATAACAAGCACCTGTTTTTCCTACAACAATATCACTAATACTATCTGAAAGCCAATCTGAAAGAATTGCAACTCCCATCACTCCAATAACCTGCTTTGATTCTCCAAAAATAGGAACAGAAAACGTGATTATAATTTTGTTGTCAGAACGTGAAATATATGGATCTGTCAAAAACTTCTTCCCTGATATTCCACTTTTATACCAATCACGATCACTTGCATTAATAATTTGTTTTTGCAATGTATACATATTTCCATTTATATCTGCTATAGCTCCATCATGCAAAACATTATTATACTTCACTTCATTCTTTAGAGCCTCTGCTTTTTCAAAAAAGCTTTTTTCAACGTCTACAAAAATAGGCATTCTAGCAATTCCCTCTATAAATTGAAACAATGCATTTATACGGCTATCAATAATAGAGGCAGTATCTTCAACCTTATCTTTTAAGTGAACAATCACTTTTTCTTCCACTGCGTTTCTTGCTATATTCAATGCCAAAAATCCTAGCATAAAGATAGATACTACAACCAATAATCCAAAAATGAGTAAAAGTTTTGACCTTATTGAAAAACGTTTTTTAGCTAAATTGATTCTCGGGGGG
>CAJPOH010000089.1 GCA_905372205.1 uncultured Treponema sp. | reverse complement strand
CTATTATGCTTTAATATATAGAGTAGGAGATTAACAGTGCGAAGGTTGTATTATGTTTTCATTTTTGTTGGAATGTGTTTTTTTGCCTGTGAAACAATGCCCAAGAAATTAGACGAAAATATTGAAGAGACAAATATGGAAGAGTCTCACGTTGAAGAGGCTATGGTTAATGAAGTAGAGAAAGAGAGCGTTGTTGTAGAAGTTAAAAAAGTTGAGCACGAAGTAGAGGATGTATCTCATGAAAATGAGGTTATTGCAGAATTTGGTGAAGTAAAAATTACAAAAAAGAATTATAATGATACAATGAGCGAAATCAAAGTTGTAGTTGAAGAATTGAATAAAACAACGTCATCAAAAAATTATTCTACTTGGCTTAAGTTTTTGTCAAATGAGTATAAAGAGACTTATTCAAAACCTTCAGTCTTAAAATCAACTTCTGATACATTGCCTGTAAAAGGGCTAAAACTTAACAATCTTAAAGATTTTTTCAATTATGTGTTTGTTCCTTCTCGCCAAAACATAAAGGTTGACGATATTAAATTTCTCTCTCCAGTCAAAGTAAACGTGATTATGTTTACAAAAGGTAAGGAGCTTCTAGTTTATAATTTAGAAAAAATCAATGAAAAGTGGCTTCTCGTTCCTAGAACATAAGCCCTATAATAGCTTATTGTCCAAAAATAAAAAATAAGCTATTATATTGATAGCATTACAGTATTAATGAACCTAAGGAGGTTGTTAGAATGCGAAATAAATTATTTTTGCTTACAGTTTTTTTTGTTGCAGTTTCGTTCTCTGCTTTTTCTCAAAACAAGGGGAGTGATGATTCTCTCATGACTGTCGAGGAAGCTTATCTTAATTCCATTGAGGGTGTTATCATAAAAGAAATGGTTACGGCTGAGGGAAGAGATACAAAGCTTGTTGCTTTGCAGTACATTCAAGATGCTATTGAAAAGGGGAAAGTTTCTCAAGATGTAGTGCGTGCGTTGGATAGTCTTGCAACTGTTGGTCTTTCCACAGTTATATATGAAAACGGACGTGCAATGAATAATTATCCTGATATTAGGCTTAAAGCATGCGAATTATTAGGCAAGATGGGAACAAAAGATGCAATGAAAACATTAGTGCGTGTTATGTATGCTGATAATGAGCCATCCGTAGTTTCTGCTGCAGTGCATTCAATTGGAGAATTGGGCTTTAATGATGGAGATGAGGCTGTTGATATGATCAATTGGATTAATCGTAAATTTGATGTGATAAATCCTACTAGTTCTTTAGCTCTCGAAATATTAAATACCTATGAAAAGATTCTTCCAAAAGTAGAAAATAAAAAGGCTATGGTTGATGGAATTGTGAGAATTGCTTCTAATTATAGCTACGTTACACCTGTAAGAGAAAGAGCCTTAACTCTTTTAAAATCTATAACAGGTGTGGATACAAAAAGTAAATAAACATCTGTCAAAACTTAAAACTGACTAATCTAGTTAAGATTAGTCAGTTTTTTTATCGATGTACACTTTAGTTTTAGCTTCTTCATCAAAAAATAGAAAGGAATTGCTTTCAAAGATTGTTTCTTCGTTTGAGGTTGAGATTCCTGTCTGTAATGAAGAGAAGATACAAGATGCATCTTCTCTTATTCTCACTCAAAAAAGAGCATTCGCAAAGATGGAAAGTGTTGCTCAAAAATATAATGATGGAAAAAATATCATAATTGGTGCAGATACTTTAATTGATGTTTCAGGAGTTATTTTTGGTAAACCTAAAACACAGGAAGAGGCAAAAATTATGATTTCATCATATTCTAATTCCTCTCATCTTGTTATTTCATCAATTGCCCTGCTAAACACAGAAACAAAGAAGATGGAACAAGCTTCATCAATAAGTAAAGTATTTTTCAAAAAACTTGAAAAGTGGGAGATAGAAGAATATTTAAAAACAAATGATTGGAAGGACGTTGCAGGTGGATATAAGATTCAAGGGATTGCCTCATTGTTTATAGAAAAAATAGAAGGTTCTTACTCAGGTGTTGTAGGTTTTCCACTTTATGAATTCTATTCATGTCTTAAATCTTTATGTGGTAATGTTTTTTCATTAATATTTCAACCATCAAGTTCCGTTGTAACCTAAACACGTAGCTGTTTTTTTTATTCTAGTCGATAAGAATTACCGTGAAAACACTTGAGTTCTTATCAAATAATTCAAGCGATTGTTCAAATATTTTTCAAAAAAACTTAAAATAAACTCATAGGAGGCGTTTGTATGCAAGGTATCAATAAAAGGCATTCAAACCTAGTATGGTTTTTGCTTGTTGCAATTCTTTCGTTTTCATTAATTTCTGCAAAGTGTTTTAATGACACAGAAGCTGGCACTGTTTTTGCGGATACTGTAAAAACATCTTCCCTTTCTAAAGATTCTGTTGCATTTTTAGAGAAAATGCAACAAGCCAATAGAGAGTTGACAAGCTCTGTTTTACCTTCTGTTGTAACAATAGATGTAGTTGAAATGCGAAAGATAAAAGATCCCTTTGGTTTTGGTAATTCTCCTTTTCATTTCTTTTTTGGCAATCCTGATGGAGATGATGAAGAAGGTGGCACGCGAGAATATAAAGCACAAGGTATGGGTTCAGGTTTTATTGTGCGAAAAGCAGGGAACACGTATTATGCACTAACCAACCAACATGTAATTGGCAATGCAACTGATATCTCTGTAATGCTTTATGGGGGTAAAGAAATAAAAGCAAAGCTCATTGGTTCTGATACACGAAAAGATATTGCGTTAGTTTCTTTTGAGTCAACTGAAGATATTCCACTTGCAAAGTTGGGAGATTCTGATGAAGTGCAGGTAGGTGATTTGGCTTTTGCTATAGGCTCTCCTATGGGATATGTTTCTAGTGTAACACAAGGAATGATTAGTGCTGTGGGAAGACATGGTGGACCAAACAAGGGAAATGTGAATGATTTTATACAAACAGATGCTGCAATCAATCAGGGTAACTCAGGTGGTCCCTTAGTAAATATCTATGGCGAAGTTATTGGGATAAACACTTGGATTGCTTCTTCAAGTGGTGGTTCGCAAGGTTTAGGTTTTTCTATACCAATAAATAATGTAAAAAAAGCTATTGATGACTTCATCAACAATGGTGCTTTGCAATATGGTTGGTTAGGTGTGCAATTAGTTCAAGTTGACAAAGATTTTTTAGCAAGTTTAAAGGTAGAAAATGGTGAAGGTGCATTGGCTGCTCAAGTTTTTCTAGGTTCTCCTGCGGACAAGGCAGGAATAATGCCAGGTGACTTCATAATTGAGTTGAATGGAAAGCATATAAAGTCTGTTGATAACCTTGTCAGAGATGTTGGTGATCTTCTTGCAGGGGAAACTGCAGTCTTTAAGGTGATTAGAGGTAGCAAAACCATTACGATTGAGGCAAAGATAGAAGCACGTGATGAAAAAATTGTTGAAAACTCATCTAAGTTATGGCCTGGCTTTACACCAGTTCCTATAACTGATGAAGTTATAGAAAAATTAAAACTAGAAAAAGGACAAAAGGGTGTGGTAATAGCGAGCATCTTACCAAAAAGTCCGGGCATCATAATGGGCTTAAAACAGTCCGATGTGATTGTTGGAGTATGCGATAGAAAAATATCAAACATAGCAGAGTTCTACAAAGAACTTTCTGTAGCTTCTAAAGAAGTATGGTTTGATATTATTAGAGAAGGGCAAAATCTTTCTACAGTAAGATTTAAGAAAAACTAGTTTAAAGTTTAAGGCTAGAGAAGTTTAATGCCTCTCTAGCCTTTTTTCATTGTTACAGTTGCTATCACAAAAGCTCCTTGAAAAAGAGCCACATCATAACAAATCTAATAAGGCTGTATATGCTTGTAGCACTTCATCTACATCTTTCCCTCTTGCAATCTTTTTAACAATCGTTTTACCTAGTTCAACTCCTTCTTGATCAAAGCTATTTATGTTCCAAGCAAAACCTTGAAACATCACTTTGTTTTCAAAATGAGAAAGCAAAGCTCCCAGTGTTTTTCCATCAAGTTTTTTGCCGTATAAAAGCGAAGAAGGACGCTCTCCACAAAAGTGTTTATTGTTATTTTCACTATCTTTACCAATTGCAAAAGCATATATTTGTGCAATGAGATTTCTTAATAGTTTCTTATGATTTTCGTTGATTGTCTTCATATATTCAGCTTCTTTATCAGTTGACTGTTGATATACAGGGCTATCCTTAAAAGCTATAAATTGCAAAGAAATAATTTCTTTACTTTGATGCAGAAATTGATAGAAAGAATGTTGTCCATTTGTACCTGCTTCACCAAAGATTATAGAGCCAGCAGGATATTCAAGCTTTTCAAAATATCGATTGCAAGATTTACCACTAGATTCCATGTCTAGTTGTTGCAAATGAGCAGGAAAACGAGAAAGGCATTGAGTGTATGGCAAGATAGCTGTTGCTCTACAATCTAATATGTTTCTTTCATAAACGCCAATAACAGCATCAAGCATGCTTGCATTTTCTCGTATATTAGGGTTTAAGGAGTCATTATCTGCTTCTCTTGCACCTTCTAAAAGCTCAGCAAAAAGTTTGTTGCCAAAGCTCAGTGATAAAATCAAAGCACCACATGCAGAAGTTGAAGAATACCGTCCCCCAATATTGTCGTCAATATAAAAATGAGAAAGATATGACAAATCTTTTGCTAAAGGACTAGAAGAAGATGTTACAACAACAATGTTTTTTTTAACATCTTTAATGCCTTTTAGTTTTAGATATTCTAAAACTAATCTTTCATTAGCAAGTGTTTCTTCTGTTGTGCCACTTTTAGAAACAATAATAAAAAGTGTAGAAGATGCATCAAGTTTTGAAAGCACTGAAACACCATCTACTGGGTCTACATTTGAAATAAAATGGGCATTTAGCTTTGTTAATTCTTTGCTTTTAGCAAAATCTTTTAATGCAAGATATAAACTTCGAGGCCCGAGATCAGATCCCCCTATACCTACTTGTATCACATCAGTAAAAGGTTTTCCAGTAGAAGAAAGAAGGCGACCATCATGCACATCTTGAGTGAATTGTCTAATCCTTTCTGCTTGGGTTAAGTAGAAATTATGAATGCTTACTCCGTTATGCAAGATTGAAGTTAGATCTTTAGTTCGAGTTAGATGATGTAAGACCATCCTATTTTCACTTCTATTTACAGCTTCTCCATTCAACAAAGCATGATACTTTGGAATTAACTCTTGTTCAATGCTGAGTTCTTGCAAGCAATCAAGTATTTCGTGGTTCACTTGTTTTGTTGCATAGTTATAGTTTAACA
>CAJPOH010000088.1 GCA_905372205.1 uncultured Treponema sp. | reverse complement strand
GCTCATATAAGCATTTTAAACCTATACTTTTTATTTGTCAAGTTTTTTTCTTAGCTACTACAAGATACAAGAAACCACTTATTAAAGCTAGGCTACCACCAATGATAGCTACTAGACGTACTTCTAGCGTAGCAACCACTCCTCACGGAGTGGCGACGTAAGGAAATTTATTTTAATGCGATAGCATTCGCTATCGCAACGTGTCCGACCCTAAAGGGTCGGCGACGAGAAGAAATTTGTTTTAATGCGATAGCATTCGCTATCGCAACGTGTCAAAGCTAGCATTTAATTCATGCGTTAGCCTAGTAGCTATGCTGGCAGTAACTCATCCTTTGCTCAAATTGCCATAAGTTACGGCTGGATGGCAACTTATGTGATGATGTTGAGGATTTATAGGAGGCACTCATTAATTCGCTTCGAATTAATAAGTGCCTCCTTAACAGTGACTCCATAAATATTTTATAAAAAAACAGCTCAGGTTTTTCTACTGACATATAGAAAAATCTGAGCTATTTAAAACTTTATGCAAAATCTACCTAGATAATTCCCATTTCTTTGCCAACTTTTTCACAAATCTTAACTGCTTCGTCAAGTTGTGCTTTTGTATGCCCTGCAGTAACCATACAACGCACTCTTCCTGTTCCTTTTGGTACAGTTGGGAAGACAATAGGACCAGAAAATACACCATTACTAAACAATTTCTTGGAGAACTCAAGAGTCTTTGCTTCTTCTCCTACAATAATTGGAGTGATAGGTGTTTCACTGTTGCCTGTATTAAATCCTAACTTACCAAGTCCTTCCTTAAAATGTTTTGCATTGTCCCAAAGTCTATCAGTATATTCAGTTGATTCCATGAGCATCTTAATTGCTTCAATAGCTGCTCCAACTGCTGCAGGTGGAAGTCCTGTAGAAAACAAGAATGGTCTGCCTCTATTTTTAAGCCAATCGATAGTAACTTGTTTTCCTGCAACATAACCACCAACAACACCAATTGCCTTAGAAAGAGTTCCCATAGCAAAGTCTACGCGTCCGTGTAGATGAAAATGGTCTACAGATCCACGACCACTCTCCCCTAAGACTCCACTAGCATGAGCATCGTCAACATAAGTTAGACAATTATACTTTTCTGCCAATTCAACAATACCCGGCAAATTTGCAATGTCTCCATCCATAGAGAAAACTCCATCTGTTATGATGAGAACATTTTTATAGCTATCTCTCTTTTCTTTTAGAACGTTTTCCAAATCTTGCATGTCAGAATGTTTGAATACAGCTTTGTCTGCTTTAGAAAGACGTGTACCATCTATAATAGAAGCATGATTTAATTGATCAGAAATAATCAAATCGCCCTTTTCTGTAACAGCTTGGATAACACCGGCATTGCAATTAAAACCTGACTGGAATGAAAGAACAGCTTCTTCTCTTTTAAATTTAGCAAGAAGAGTTTCAAGCTCATCGTGAAGAGCCATGTTCCCAATTATAGGACGCACTGCTCCAGCTCCAGCTCCATACTTTTCTATGGCAGCAATTGCAGCCTTTTTAAGACGTGGATGGTTGGCAAAACCCAAATAGTTGTTTGAAGAAAGATTGATAACTTTCTTACCATTCAACACACATTCTGCATCATTTGGACCATCAAGAGTCACTAACTCCTTATACAAGCCTTGATCTTTTAGTTCTTGAACTTTAACCTTCAAAAACTCCATATCATGTATACTAGACATAAAATCCCTCCATAATATAAATGAATAAATTATTTACCTAATTTTATTTTAAGTTTTTCCAACATGTCAGTTGTCATTTTTGAAAGGTCATATTTAGGAGACCAGCCCCACTCAGCCCTTGCAGCACTATCATCAAGAGAATTAGGCCAAGATTCCGCAATCCCCTGCCTTACAGGGTCAACTTTATATGTCATCTTAAAGTCAGGCATGTGCTTTTTTATCTCAGCCGCAATCACTTCAGGCGTAAAACTCATAGCTGTAATATTAAAAGCATTCCTATGCTTTAGCTTTGAAGGATCAGCTTCCAAAAGCCCATGAATAGCATCCAAAGCATCAGGCATATACATCATATCCATAGAAGTTCCTTCTTTGATAAAACATTCATAAGAACCTTTCTTAACCGCATCATAATAAATATGTACAGCATAGTCTGTAGTACCTCCTCCCGGCAAAGCCTCATAAGAAATAAGACCAGGAAAACGCACCCCTCTGGTATCAAGACCAAAACGCTTATGATAATAGTCGCATAAAAGCTCTCCTGCAACCTTTGTAACTCCATAAAGTGATGTAGGACGTTGAATTGTATCTTGTGGAGTTTTATCTTGTGGTGTGGAAGGTCCAAAAGCCGCAATTGAACTAGGCACAAAAAGAGAAAAATTATTTTCTCTCGAAACTTCAAGAACGTTGTGTAAACCATTCATGTTGATGTCATAAGCTAGATTAAATTTATCTTCTGCAACAGCTGAAAGAAGAGCTGCAAGATGAATTATTGTATTGATTTTATGTTTTTTGCACACATCAGAAAGTCCTTGAGCGTTAAGAACATCCAATGTTTCAAAAGGCCCACCATCTACAACCTTTGGAACATCTTTTTTTACAACGTCAGAAGCAACAACATTCCCAGCTCCATATTTATCTCGCAAATACACAATAAGCTCACTACCGATTTGACCTAAAGAACCTGTAACCAAAATTCTTCTTTCCATATCACTATCTCCTAAAAAATAAGAGCCTCATCATACAACCAAAAGTATGATGAAGCTTATTAAAAATCTACTCTTCGTCTTCCCAATATGGTACCTTGAACATAAAAATATCTCTGTCCAAACCATCACTTTGATGAGTCAAGCAACACACAATATAGCTTTTTAAATCTACTGCTTTAGAAAAATCAATAAAATCACCTCTATCTCGGGCATCCTCAAAATCATCATTTGGTTCCCAACAATCCATGCCATGAATTAATTCATAGACTAACCTACCCGTATCAGGTTGCCTTTTATCTTTATCATCAATCATCGGATTTAAGAAATCATTGTTTCCTATCCTATTCGATGTAAAAGACTCATATCCTATACGTAACCCATAAATACCTGTTCTATAATTTCCAGTAGATGGATCTGCAAAACATGTTATTTCTGCAAAGTATGTTTTTCCCGGCTTAGCATTAAATGCCATTGTGTCCAAAGTATAATAATCCATTCTTTCTACAGGCACATCAAATTTTCCATCTTCATAAATAGAAATAATAGTATCAACATCTGTGTCATATTCTCCATCTGGTGAATACTTATCAAAAATATCTCTATGAGGAGTTATTGTAGAAATATAGATTACAGGAGAATCATATTCAATGATAACATCTTGTTTTTCATCTTTCATTTCAAACTTTGCTTCATAACAATCGCCATCTACATTCACACGAGCAATATAACCTTGCCCTGCAGAACGTTTTGGCAAGAAGAAAAAGGATGCCTCTCCTTTATTATTTGTCATTGAAAACCCTTTTGGGTCACCCGAATCATCAGCATAAATAATCACAGTATGCCCAGAAAGTCCTAAGTCAACATCTTTAGGTTCATTTCCTTCAGAATCAGGTGCTTTACTTCTTTTATTTCGTAGTTTCACAGTTACATATTTGGTTGTGTCATAATCAAACTTAGTTCCTGTAAATGTAGCCTCAGCTTCAACTGCATCGGCTGCTTTTAGCACATTCACACGTCCATAACCATAATCTTCGTGGTGAAGACCTTGTGTCTGCCCCTCAAGAGCATCCGCTGTGCTTTGGACAATAGCTTTTAACCAACCAGGATTTTTTCCTCGTGCTTTTTCAAAAGAAAGAAGGTAACCCAAAACTCCTGTTGTGAAAGGTGTTGCCATAGAAGTTCCTGACATAGTTTTATACGCCTTACCAATTTCTGCTTGATCCCATGGCTTACTTGAGCCTTCAGGTAACCAATGCGGAGCCCATGGATAGTTCTCTCCTGGGGTAATCCCAGTACTCAAAATACCATCTCCCGGTGCACAGATATCAATCCATTCTCCACTACAACTAAAACCTTTCTTCCTATCACGTCCATCAGTTGCACCAACAGCTAAAACGCCTTCATAACTTGCTGGAAATTCAGGAAGACGTTGCCCATCATTACCCATTGCAACAACAGGCAAAATCCCAAGCTTCAAGCAACGAGAAATAACAATTGCAGCAAATTGTGAGGGAAAAGGACCTCCTAAAGACATATTCACAGGATATACACCTTGGTCTATGTATGGTTCAAATTTTTCTTGCTCAGTGGTGTATGGATGTTCAGCTTGTGATGTGTGAGTTCCATCACGTTTTTCAAGAGTTTCATAGGGAGGTGAATAAAAGTCGTTAAGTTTATGATTAAGTCCTGCCTCAATATAAGAGGCATAATCATCCAACGCACCGTATATCTCCCAACCTCCACCACTAGGACCACCAAAACACTTGTAAGAAGCTATCTTTGTATTTTTCCACGAAACACCCGCAACTCCTTTACCATTATTACCAACAGCTGCCATCATACCCGAGCAGTGCGTTCCATGTTCCCCATCATCCCAGTTCCAAAACATCAATGAATTAGGAGGATCAGAATAACCAGTCATGCCAGTTGAAGGGTCAACTTTAGAACATGGCATTTCAAAAAACCTTGCTGAATGTTTATAATTCTTTATAAATTCTTTTGCATACGGAATCATGGGATCATTTTCATCAATTGGATAAGCAAGGTTGTACACAAATTCACGACTTCCAACATCAAGCAAAAAAGCAGATTTAGTAAAATATGAAACAGACTCTTCTTTGCCATTCTTATTTGTAAACCAAAAGTCCTCGTTACAATAGTTAAAACCAGTATCAATCAACCCTAATAAAACAGGCTTTTTAAATTGAACATCCTTATGTTTTTTATAAGATTCAAGGGCACGAGTAACCTGTAGCGAGTAGTTAGCATCCTTCATTCTAGGGTCTAAGTCCATATTTCCTTCTTCCAATCCTTTAGGAAGTAGATTACCAATATCTCCTAAATCATCTTCTGGCTTTGGCTTTAAACTGCCAAGTGGGTCTTTTGGTGGATTTATGTGCTGAACGGCAAAATCATATTCTGCAGAAATAACTCCATCAAGCTTTAACACCTTCTTTATAAAAAATTCATCATTCTTATAAAGATGCCAAAAGATATTTCCATCATCAGCTTTCATAATGCCAGAAATTCTAGCCCCTAGTTTTATAAACTTAGACTTATCAAAATCTTTTGATGTTCTTACTATATAATATCCTTTCACAACATCAAAAC
>CAJPOH010000087.1 GCA_905372205.1 uncultured Treponema sp. | reverse complement strand
TTAGTTTCCTTTGGAATAGAAGATTTTTCAAATATTGTATTAAGTCCTATTTCATATAATCTTCCACGTATAATTCTATCCAATGATTCACTATTATCACCTTACTACAATTAAAATATTCAGAAGCAACAATGTCGCACTACCTTACTAAAAAGCAAAGCTATCGCATAACAAAGTAGCTACACGACAGCTTTATATACCCATATTACTTAATCAAAACAAACTCAACACGACGATTTTTCCACCAATTGTCTCTATCGCTTAAAGAAGCAACAGGACGAGAACCTCCCATTCCAACAGCAGAAAGCCTTGAAGAACGCACTCCATTTTTAATCAATATTTGCATAACAGCTTTTGCACGCAATGTTGAAAGAGGAATTAGGTCTCTTTTTTCCTCAGTTTCAGAACCTGTAGTTGAGTTAGCATGACCTTCAACTTGCACTTGATAATCAGTAAACTTATTCAAGATTTGTGCAACACGCTTTAATACATAAGTATTCTTATCAACAACATTTTCTTCCAGCCCCTTAAAGTCGTCAGCATTTGGACGGAATATAATAGAAGGAACTGCAATCTTTAGCTTATCTCCATCACGAATCACAAGAATATCAACAGGTATATAGCCTTTAATTGTAGAAGAAAGACCTAGCACATCTTTAGCTGTAAATGTAAATGGATAGTCAGTTGCAGATTGAACCACCTCGCCCTTTGAAGAACGTCCATCCCATATTATTTCGTCAGTAATCTTACCCTTTCCTGTAGTATTCCAGAAGTGCTTACCACCAGTTTCTTGAGGTTCTGAAATCTCAAAAGACCAGCTATCAATGCCTACTTCAGTAATTGCTTTCAAACTGATAAATAAATCATCATCAATACCATCATTATCAGGACTAAAATATTTAGGCTTTAAAGCAACTCCTAATTTTGGAGGGGTAATCGAAGATAAGAACTCAGTACTGTTTGCACTAACAACATCACCTTTTGTATATTCAAGTTTTAGCTCTGCGATAAAGTTGCCTTCAAGAATAGAATCACCATCTTTTCCATTCCATTTTATTGTTTTAGGAAGTTTTTCTTGCATTTCTTTATATAAATAGATAGTTTTAGGCGTTTTGCCTTGTGTATGAATTGCAAAACTCCATTTTTCAATACCTTCTTCTATGCTTGTATGCAATGAGAAAGTTTGTTCGTCTTTTATACCATCACTATTAGGAGAAAATGCCTCATATTCTTGCGTAATATAAACCTTTGGAATTCTATCATCAACAACTATATCCTTTATTGTTTTAGTTGTTGTGTTTCCTGCCTTATCTGTTGCAGTTATAGAATAGACAAACTTTCCGTTTGCAACTCTATTTCCTCGATCATCACATGCATCCCAATAAAAGTTAGAAACCTCTCCGTTCCATTGCATTGTTCGCACAACAT
Source organism: uncultured Treponema sp. (assembly GCA_905372205.1). GTDB lineage: Bacteria > Spirochaetota > Spirochaetia > Treponematales > Treponemataceae > Treponema_B. Next base: position 3,917 of record CAJPOH010000087.1, on the reverse strand, counting down.
CGCCTCTTTCATTTGTGATTGTAGCTCGCCATAAATCTTCATTTGAGGATGTTTGCTTAATTGGCAACGTTTGTTTTTTCGTTTCCTGATTAGGAGAGAAAACTAAATATTGAGGTTGCAAATCTATAGTAGGATAGGTTGTATCAATTTCGATACCTGAAAGACTAGACTTTGCAGTTTGCTTATTTTCAAGCTCGACTTCTAAAGTAGCTTGATACAAACCATCTTTACAATATGCTGCATTCTTTAAATCTAAAACATTCCCTTTTGCTTCTTCCTCTAATGCTCGCCATACAATTCTACTGGGGGGCTCTCCTTCTCCTTCTTTTATGTTGACAACAGCTCCATCAACTTCACTGGTTATCGTTAAGCGGTACGACGCAATCTTTGTTTTAGAACGTATAATTGGAAGAAAGGTTAAAAAATCTTTCACTCCATCATTGTTCGGTGAGAATATTAGTAAATCAGATTGTAAAATAACATCTGCCTTTTCTGTATTAAGAGTTACAGTAACCATGTTAGATGCAGCTTTATTACCAGCTTCATCTTCACCTTCCAAAACATAAGCATATTTTCCATCACGCAACAAAACACCCTCTTTGCTGAGTCCTGCCCATTCAATTTTCTTGGGTACACTGCTCCCAAAGTTTATAACCTGAACAGCATCTCCTTCTCTTTGATCATTTTGATTAAAGCTAAATATCTTTGCCTGCCATGAATCATTAGAAGCTTCTTGTGTAAAAGTAACACTATCAAGCTTTCCATCTCCATCAGGAGAAAAGATTGCAGTGTTTGCACTCACTTTTGCTAGAGGTGGAGTAACATCAATAATAAACACAGGAGAATCACCTGTTGCCACAAAACCATTATTATATTCGCCTCTAATACTAGCAAAATATGCACCTTCTTTTAATAATGTTCCATCATTTTTTTTGCCATCAAATGCCATTGCTTTTATGTTTGAAGGAGATAGTTCAATGCTTCTAACAACATCACCAATTGCATTTTTTATTTCTAAAGTACATTTGTTAAGTCCTGCCGTGCTTAAGATTGGATTTAACGTGATAGTATCGCTAACACCATCGCCATTTGGAGAAAAATATTTTTTATAAATATTAATCGCCACATTTGGCTTATTAGTATCCACAATGATATTGCTAATTGTTTTTTTATTTTCGTTTCCTGCTCGGTCTTTTGCAGAAACTACATACGAATAAACACCATCAGATACAATCTCACCTTTATCATCTTTTCCATCCCATGTAAAGTTGTGTAAAACATCATTTTCAACCTTGAACGATTTTATTTTTCTATAATGACCATCAAAAATACTCATCTCCCAAAGATCTTCTTTAGAGCCAGTTTGAGAAATTACAAATTCATCCTTATTGCCATCTTCATCAGGAGAAAATATTTTCACTTTTGTAGCATCTTCATCTTTGATACTTATTGAAGGTGGAGTATTATCTACTACAACACTAAAAGGTCCTACAATACTAAAATTATTATTGTCGTCTGTGGCTTGCACTGTAAATGAATATGTTCCATCTTTTGCAACCTCACCTGAATCAAGCATTCCATCCCATCTCAATGTGCTTGGTACTTCAACATTGCCTTTATGTTGCCCTAATAACTTAAAGAAAGAAGAAGCTGATTTTAGCTCTCTTATTGGTTTTTTATTTTCAATTTTTCTAATAATATTGCCATTTTCATCTTTAATTTCACATATCCAAGATGTCACATAGCGTTTGTCAGTGATTTTAAGTGGCAACTCCATTGCATCTTTTACACCGTCATTATTTGGAGAAATGTATATTCCTTCTCTGTCTCCCACAGCGATATCAGGTCCTTCAGTGTCTTTTGTGCCAAACTTTGTTGTAACTCCCAGCCCAAAAGCCCAAATATTGTTATAAAATGGTCTTGTAGCAAATTGTGGGGCTATTTCTGTTTGCTCTAGCCCTTGTTTTACAGAGCCATCCTTGTTTTTAGGACTGATTTTAATGCGAACACCAATACCAACAGAAGGGATATGTGTTTGTTTTTTGTTTATTGTTTCAAGAAGGTTAAGAGTATATGCTGTACGAATTGTAACCATATCCATAATGAGCATACTAAGCCCCGTATCCAACGTCATATTACAAAAAGCGGGAGCTGCTAAATCTACATGAAAACCCATTTTAAATTTAGGAATTGAAACAAGATATGTCGAAAAACCAACATGGGGAGTAAAAAGAGAAGGATAGCCTATCATTTTCCCATTCTCTCTCACTCCATTAAGACGTGGATTATATGGTTTTCCAATTCCTGTAAGAGAGATACCCAACTTGGAATCTTTAAGAAAGCCTAAGTTGCCAAATCTATACAAAACTCCAAGATCTATTCCTAAAGACCAGTTTGTGCCACCAGAAAAATATGAACCAACTCCCACATATAGTTTTTCTGTTATATCCTTTGAATATGAAAAACGACCTTCGCCAAATATTCCAAAGTTTAAGCTATCAAATCTTACATGTGTAAAATTAAGAGAACCACCTATAACCCCCCAATTTGCAGGATATATAAAACCTGCATTGAATACGTGTCCAAATCCTTTTTCTGGCTTTATACCAGCTAGAAGTATATAAGAAATATCAAATATTGGGTTTTCTTCACCTGCTGACAATGCTGGATTTAGGCTTAAAGCAGCGGGCAAAGTATCATACAAACTACCTCCCGAAACACTTATACCGCCTCCTAAGAGGGATGGTGCATAAAGAGAAGGAAAAAGTTCCCCACCTACAGGTGGATTATATGGTTCAATCGCAAAAATATATGAGCTAAATAAAACTACATTACACTCCCTCTCTTTAGATGATAATTTGTAGTATCGGCTACCTATAAAAAAATTCCATTTTGGAATAGATACCAAGAAAAACAACATTCTAATATAAAATTAAGGAAACACTGATCAATTCGCGTCAAGCTCTAAAGAGCTTTGCAAATCACAATCATCAGTGCCTCCTTACGCTTGTAGATTACCTTATTGTTTAACTTTAATTTTTATTTCGTAAGTTAGGCAATCTATGCCATTCTTTTTCATCCTTAGTATTGCATTAAGTTCTGGAACACTATCATCAAGCAATTTGCTTACATCAACTGTAGTTTTGTAGTAATCCTTCCAGTTGTTTAAAGCCCCCATCTTAACAAAACCTGTCTGTTGCTCAGGAAGATTTTCATTTACCACATTATAGCCATCCTCACCGTTTAAAAGAACAAAGACTAGATATATCTTATTGTCTTTAACATCACCTTTTACAATTTCAATTAAATCATAAGCCTTCGTTGTATAGTCACTTCCTTCTGTCTTGTCTTCATAACCCCATGTCAATGGAACAGGGTTATATGTTTTTTTCCACAAACCTTTCACGTTGTCAATTGTATTTCCGTCTGCTGCTACAACCCATGCTTTAATTCTTGTAGGCTTGTCTGTAAACAAATCTACTTTTTCAGATTTATGGACACCCCCTTCATTAATCATTTCTTTTTCAGCATATCCGGCAATAGGATTATCTTCCAAATCTACAATTTGATACTTCACTTTAGCTTGAACGCTCAAAGTATAAGCTGTCAAAGTAACAGCTGTAGCACCATAATCATCAGAATATCGATTATTTAAGCCTTGTATCCAATCAATCTTACTCAACACTTTAGGGCTAGGATATTTACCACCTGTCCACACAAACTCAGCATTGGTAGTAGGAAGCTTTGTGCCTTTAAGGGTATACTTACAAGTAGCTTCTTCATAAATATCAGCATCTTTTGGCTTCACTTTTATCACAAAAGTTTTTGCAACAACATTTCCACTAGAATCAATTAAAGAAATATATTTTTCAGATTGCCAAATTGTTCCACCCTCACTGGCTTTAAACGTAGTAATC
>CAJPOH010000086.1 GCA_905372205.1 uncultured Treponema sp. | reverse complement strand
AAATGTCCTGCAGGCTGTGGACCTGTTGCTATAGCCCAGATTTTAGCCTTTCACAAGCTTTCTCAAAAATATGATTTTAAAAGTGAATCTTATTATGAACGTATAAAAGATCGTGTTCCTGAATTAAAAAATTGGGATGGAATATATAACTGGGAAGAAATGACAAAAAAAGAAGAAGCAGACTATCTATCTGATGAAGGACATTATTGGGTTGTTGATGGATATTGCAGGCTTTTTTGCAAAGCAAAAAACAAACGTTCAGGAGAAATTAAAAATATAGTAGCAAACTATGTGCATTGCGATGCTGGTTGGCATGGTATCAATAATGGTTATTATATAGATGGACTTTTCACTTTTAATAATCCAAAAGCTAATGCAGAAGACCATCAAATACGTAGTACGTATGGGAAAAACAATTATTATCAATATGGAATTACAATGTTTCATAACGTTGTGCCAAAATAAATGAGGAGTAAAATTATGAAAATTAAGATAGTTGTAATTACTTTAATACTTCTTTTTATTTTTTCTTGCAAAGAAGAAGAACCGAAACCAATACACTTAGATGTTGCAAAATTAAAAGAAATGAAGGCTAAATGGCAGGGGTTGAATATTAAAAACTATTCTTTTACTTATGTTTTTGATAGATGGCAACCTAGATTACACACAGGGTACGTAAAAGTTGAAAATGGGATAGGTAATGTTGTGTTTGATTTAAAATATGGTTATGTTCCAGATATAAGTGACGAAAAGGAAAAGCTTTTTTACATTACTTCAATGGATGAGGTTTTTGACAATATCCTAAATATGTATTTGCTTGATAAAAAAAGATGGGAAAATGGAAAGCTTGATTATTTCGATTATGGAGATTTTGGTCATGGAGTAAAATACAATCCCTCTAATTTTTTTCCCGAAAAGATGAGTGTTTCTTACGGTAAGCCAGGTAGTGGCATGATAAGTGGTGGTGTTATTACTCTTACAATTACAGACTTCAAGGTGCTGGAGTAATAAGATAGGTATAATTTTTACAGTTGACTATTTAGAGTTATAGTTATACAATAAATACTATAACCATCTGCATCTTATGTTTTACTACTTGTTAATGGGGTGTGGTAAGGGGAATAGGTGTTATATCTATAAATTAGGAGAGGTATAAAAGATGAAAAAAAGAATTTCTATTATTGCTATGGTTGTCTTGATGGCAACATTTGTTACGTCTATTTTCGCGGAAGACGAGAAACCAGTTGTGGGGCTTAATCCTGTTCAAGATGCAGTTAGAACAGCTGATAGCGAAAGAGCAGTTAAGAGATTAGATTCTCATATTTCCGCAGCTTTGCTAAAAGTTAAGAGATTTACAGTTGTAAAGAGAGAAGGCAAGGAAGATGTAAAGGATTTAAACTATTTATTGGACTTAAATATTGTTGAATACACTGAAGAAACAGCAACTGTAAAGAAAATGCTTCAAAAAAATGCTAAATATGCTGTTGAAGTTAAGTTTGTAAATGTTAGGAATAATCAAATATTGATTCAAGAAACAATCAAAGATGTTTATAGTGGTGAAAAAGTTCCTGCGACAACAGGTGTTGCACCAGAAATTGTTTCTTCTGTGATGGAAGTTTTGGCTACAAAGGTTGCAGATAGAGTGACAGAAGAACTCTTCTCTGTTTCAGTTCTAAAAGTAAGTGAAGGTGGAATTATCACTATTGCTAACTATGGTTTCAATGTTGGTGAAGTATTAAATGTGTTTATGTACGGTGAACCCATTGTTGATCCAAACACTGGTAATGAATTAGAGAAAGATACAGTTATGGTATGTCCTATAATTGTTCTTGAAGTTTCTGGAAGCACAGCAAGATGTCTTATTCACACTTTGAAACCTTATAAGTCAAAGTATAAGACTGCTGTTGTTGAAGTTGGAATGTTCTGCAAGCGTTCTAAGGATGCACCTATAGATGAGAAAACCCTTGCACCATTACTCAAGCAACTAAAAAAATTAAAGTAAGATTGAGTGCTTAAAATTTTCTATTCCCTATGTTTTTAGCGTGTGTATGTTTTTCATGCACACGCTTTTTTGTTTTAAACGGTCGAGGAGAGAACTACATTGTTTGTCATTTTATTCTAAATAAAAAATAAATGTTGCCGATAACGAGGGTAGGTGGTATCTATAAAGTTTAAGTTTAGACTTATTTAAGGAGAAGAGGGATATGACAGTTTCAAATTATGTACCATTACAAACTATCTCGTATTCGGCATTGCCTAGAGTTTCTGCTGGTGGCAGGGCGTATATGCCTGTTAATTCGAATCAGATGATATATGCCCATTTTAAGTATGTTTCTGGTGTTCCTGCAGGAGATGGGCAGACAGGTGCTAGTATAGATAAACTTAGCATATTGAATTCATTGATAGATAGACTTGTAACAGCTAAACAAACTTCAATGGCAGAGGCAAAAGCAACAAAGGAAGTGCTAAAGCAAAAAGATATGAGTGAAGCTCAAATTGATAGGTTGGTTCAATACTATCTATCAGAAATTAAACGCTTCAGTAGTATAAAGGCAAATTTTGGTTATAACTTATTAGGACAAGCAGATCCAGTTATAAACTTGACAGCATAAACTTCTAAAACTATACTTAAGCACCAGTATGAGTGCTTTCTATTTTAAGCTGAAGAACGTTTGTATAATTGTATTTTTTCTTTGTTTTAGTGCTATGGGCTTTGCAGAGTCTCTGCAAGTCCTAAAAACTAAATATTTTGATATTATCTATTCGCCATCATCTAAAGTAAGTGCGACTCTTATTTATGAGTTTGCCGATTCTTATGCTGAAGAAATTTCTTCACGCTTGGGTAAAAAGATACCCCATAGATATCCTGTATATCTTTCGTCTAAATCAGAAGTATTGAATGGATATTACACACTTTTTCCATATCAAAGAATTGTTATTTATGATGCAACAGCAAGCGATGGAGAACTAGGAAACTCATATAATTCTATACTGAATGTTTTTTATCATGAGTTAACACATGCAATATCGTTGTGGTATTATTTACCTATCCTTTCTCTTTCTTTTGATGAAGGCGTTGCGGTTTTATTTGAAAGTAGGGAAGATCAGGGAAGATTAAATGATCCTCTAATAAAACATCATTTAATGCAAAATAAAATCGATAAGACTACTCCAACTTGGAGAGAAGCAGCGGGACACAGGGACGTATATCCAGGAGCTTTTTGGGCTTATATATATGGTGCTTCTTTTCTTTCATACTTAGAAAATATCTATGGCAAAACTGAGTATGTTAAATTCTTTCATAATCATTTTTTTGTTTTCCCTAAGGCTAAGACTAAGAACATTTTTAAGAAACCTTTAGAAGAATTATGGAATGATTTTACAGATTCTATTAGTTATCCTGAAAATATTCTCAAGCCAGAAGTGTTTGCTAAAGGAAAAATGAGTAGTACTGTCATGGCATCAGCATCTCAAAAGAAAGATGGTAGAGTTGCATGTTATGATGCTAGTAAAAAAGCAGTGTATCTTTATGATGCAACTGGAAAAAAACAAAAATTATTTAATGCTCCATCTCTCATAACTGATTTAAACTTTTCTCCTAGTGGTTCTTTTTTGCTTGTTACAGATGTTAAGGATGACTGGGGAAAAATTAAGCAAAGACTTTCGATTTATGATATGAATGAAAGAAAGTTTTTGAATAAGCAAAAGTTTTCAGTTCGTTATGCGAGTTTTGTAGGAGAAAAAAAGATATGTGCGATTAAGGTTGAAGGTCAAAATTCAAATCTTGTTCTTTTAGATCTTGACTTGAATGAAGAAGAAACATTATTTAGTTTTGCACCCGGATTAGCTTATTCGCATGCTTATAATCCTTGCTATGTTTCAGATAATAAAATTGCTTTTATTGCTGCAAATGGTCTTAATAGAGATATACTCTTTTTGAACACACAAACACGAGAAATAGAAAAATTAGAAGGCATCGAAAACTTGCCTGCTATCAGATACTTAAAATCTAGTATCATTGAAGATGAAGTATTTTTGAGTTTTTCTTGGTGTGATGATGGCAATCTCTATAGAATGGCATTGTATGACGTAAAAAATAATAAACTTAAAGTGTTGGAAGAAGATATTTCGGCTGGTGTGTTTCAGCCTATAGTTTTTGAAAAAAAGGAAGATATACTAAAAATTGCATATACAGGCATACACGGAAAATACAATAGTCTGTATCAACTTTCAAGTAATATCCTTAAAGAAAGAAAATCTAGCCTAACACCTTTTGATATAGAAAAGAAAGAAGCAATTAGCAAAGCTCCAAATTTTGAAATAGCAAGGCCACAAAAATATAATTATTTTTCTTGGATTTGGAAGATTTTACCTCTTCCATATTTACAGCCTTCTTCTAACTGGAAAAATATAGGGCAATGGGGCTTTGGTGCTTATCTTTATGGAAAAGACCCTACAGAGTTTATTACTTTTGATGTAACACCTATATTTTATGCAAAACCTTTTTTTATGGATATTAATGCTACGACGTTTTTAGATTTTACATCTTTTAGATTAGGTTTTTCTATTCATGATAAAAACATTGGATTTGTTGGAAGGAATACTGGTTTTTCGATGAATGTGGCGACAAGTTTTTCTTTAGATAAAATAAATAAAAGATTTAATTTTGCCTCTAGGATTGGTGTTTCAGGCTCTGTTAAATTTCCATCAGATTATTTATCGTACAAGACTCTATATTCACATAAGCACACTGATTCATTTCTTTCTTATTCTCTGTATGGTGGATATTCACAATTTGATAAGCACTTTAGGCTAGGCTCTCCATTTTTTGCAATAGACGAGAGAGGTTTTTCTACTGCACTTAAAACAGATTATTTTTTGAATATGAATTCAAAAAACAGCATATTCATTTTACAAGCTAGCGGAAACTTTGCTATTCCTATAGTCCCTATTAAAATAAATATGGCTACCTATTATGGTTATAACACATACTATAGTCCAGCTCGAGGCTCATTTGTATTTTTAAGAAGTAATAGTTTTATTTCTGCTCTTTCATATTTACCTACAATGAATGAGTATCAAAGTATTGATAAAAAACTAAGTGTTAGTAAAAATAATATTGGTATGTCTTTTGATGTGTCTATTAGAATTTTTAGTTATGAGATCCAACAAGGAAGCAATTTATTTTTGATATATTTTAATCGTATTAATTTTGAAGTGGGCTATCGTTCCATTTTGAGTATTGCATTAACAAAAGATGGAAAAGGTATATCAACTTATTTTCATTCATTTTACGGAGACATCTATCTGGATATTAGTGGAATGGTTAAATTTGGAATGCGATATAGTCACCCAATTGAAAAGAA
>CAJPOH010000085.1 GCA_905372205.1 uncultured Treponema sp. | reverse complement strand
TACCCGTACCAGCTGAGCAATCCCAAATATAATACTCTTCTTGCCACGTTTCGCCTAACACACAGCTAAGATAACTTTGAGATTTTTCAACCCAAATTTGAGGCGTAAAATATGAACCTTTTCGTTCTCTTATGTCTTGAGCAATTGCATTTTTTAATGCTTCTTCTCGCGGATTTTTGTAGTTATTCATTAATAGTTTCTCCCAATAGAACAATTGTTAAATTAAGAAGTTCAAACCTATTTAATGACCTTATAGAGCAATCATAGAGATTTCTAAACTGTCATAACAAACCTTGCAATGTCTTCAACCCCATTTTTAATATTAAGCTTTTTAATATTTTCTTGAATCTCTTCCATAGAATTAGACAAAATCTCTTCTGTTTTGACAACTGCATTGTACGAAGATGGAAGATAGTAGCCTACCTTATTTAATTTTACAAAAAGCATGTTTCCAAGTTCTTGCCCTCTCACGTAGCTACATAATATGAGTGGTTTTTGTAATGAAAGGGTTTCCATAATTGTTGCAGGACCACTTTTAGAAATAACACAATCTGCAATGTTCATAAGCTCGGGCATAAAAGAAACAAAACCAAAAACATGAATATTTGAAGCCTTATATCGAGCTACTGCTATGTCAATAATTTTTTTTAGTTTTTTGTTTTTGCCACAAACGACCAAAACATGCCCCTTAAAATTGCGTTTTATGAAAATGAGAACAAGACGTAAAGCATTGCGTAGACCTTCTCCACCACCAGCAATTAAAACCACCTTACTTTCTTGTGGAATACCAAAATTTTCTCTTATTTTTCTTTTTTCTTCTATAGAATATGGCAAGTCAAACTTATCAGAAAGCATTAGTGAAAATTTATGCACATTATTCTTTTCAAAATGATATTTTTCTATAGCTTCTCTTTCAAGCTTTGAAGAAAAAACTACAAGATGTGTATTCTTTTCAAAAAACCAGACAGGATGGGCAGTGAAAGGATCCATAACAATTGTAATAAACTTGATTGAAGGGTCTACAATATTAATTGCTTCCCTTAAATGAGGAATTAGGATTTCGTGCAAGCAAACAACTCGAGTTACTTTTTCTTTTTTCAAAAATCGCACAAATCGCCTAACAAAAAATGTCCTATAAGCAAAACGACAAAACTTTAACACAATTTTGTATGAAGTGAGTCTATAAAAGAGAAGATAACAAAGAGATAAGTAATTTGATGTTATAAAATACCCTGTTTCAAAAAAAAGTGATGAAAGAAAAGCTCTTTTTTCAAAAGGATTGTACAAAACACACTTTGAATTAGGATAAAGCGAGGATATTTTATCTTTTAATGATCTAGCACCAGAGGCATGTCCGCCACCTGTTTTTAAATAAAAAAATCCAATAATTTCACACATATACGGAGCGTAACTCTATAAAAAAAAATGAGATGTTGCAATATGATTATCTTTTACCAAATGCTATTAATCTCAGGCAAGACAAGAGCTAAGATTGCTCCTTGCAAAACACGCATGTGTTGCGATGCAATTCTGTACAGAACACGGATGCAATATAGCGGGGTTTGCACCCTCAATGCTGTACAGAATACGGTCGCGATATAGCGGGGTTTGCACACCCAATGCTGTACAGAATGGGGTCAGTACATTAGCTAATGTACTGTTTTCACATTCCCTAATGTACAATCGTAACATTAGCTAATGTACTACTATAACATACAGTAATGTAGGTTAAAACTTGAAGATGGATTTGTTTTTTGAGAAAGTCTTTTAAGTGCTAAGAATTGGATAAAATACTTATCATTTATTTTTCTATTCATTTGCCTATTATAACATTAAATGCTAAAATAATAAAAGTATTTTTTAACAAAGGAGTTTTTATGGGTATTTATGATTATTCAGTGCAAGATGAAGAAGGTTGTGATGTTTCGCTTAGCAAGTTTAAAGGAAAGGTTATGTTGATAGTGAATACAGCAACAGATTGTGGTTTTACTCCACATTACAAAGAACTTGAGGAAATATATGAAAAATATCACGAAAAAGGCTTGGAAATAATCGATGTGCCTTGCAATCAGTTTGGAGGTCAAGCTCCAGGATCTAACAAAGAAATTAGCGAATTCTGCAAACTTAATTATAATACAAAGTTCCCGCAAATGAAAAAATCGGACGTAAATGGAAAAACAGCATTGCCTCTTTACACCTACTTGAAGTCACAAAAAAGTTTTGAGGGTTTTGGTTGTGGAAAGATGGCTGACATGATGGATGAGTTCATAAAAAAGATTGATGAAAATTATAAAGACAACTCTGAAATAAAATGGAACTTTACTAAATTTGTTGTTTCAAAAGATGGTGATGTCGTTGCACGCTTTGAACCAACATTTCCTATGAGTGACGTTGAAAAGTTCATTGTAAAGTTACTGTAATTAAAGAATAGAATTTTATAGCCATAAGTGATAGTATATTGGCGTTGGGTATTATCACATTTTAAGGAGCTGATTATGGAAAAAGAATTTGAAAACATAGAACCAAAGAATGTATTTAAATGGTTTTATGAAATTTCTCAAATACCTAGAGGATCTGGGAATGAGAAAGCAATTAGTGATTTTTTAGTTGCCTTTGCAAAAAAAAGAAATCTTGAAGTTTGGCAAGATAAGGCTATGAACGTAATCATCAAAAAGCCTGCAACAAAGGGGTTTGAAAACTCAAAACCTGTTATTTTGCAAGGTCATATGGACATGGTTCCAGAAAAAGAAGCAGGAAGTAGCCATGATTTTCTAAAAGATCCAATCAAATGGCAATTGAAGGGCGAAATGCTTTATGCTACAGGGACTACGCTGGGTGGAGACGATGGCATTGCTGTAGCTTATTGTCTTGCAATTCTTGATTCAAATGATGTTTCGCATCCTCCTCTTGAAGTGTTAATTACAACAGAAGAAGAAACAGGAATGGATGGAGCTATGGCTGTGACTGGAGAACACCTTACAGGCACACGATTTTTAAACATAGACTCAGAAGAAGAAGGTTATTTTTTGGTAAGCTGTGCAGGTGGAGCTAATGCGAATGTCTCTTTTGATGTAGAAAAAGAAGCACTGAAAGGAGAAGTTATTAAAATTTCCGTCTCTAATCTTTTAGGTGGACATTCGGGAATGGAGATTATTAAGCAACGAGCTAATGCCATCAAAATGCTAGCACGCACTCTTTATGCCATTAAAGAGAAAGAAAAGATTAACATAATTGAGATAAAAGGTGGCTCAAAACATAATGCAATTCCAAAGGAAGCATACGCTTATATTGCAGTAAAAAATACTGATTCTACCATTAAGATTGCTAGTGAATTTGCTTTAGCCTTAAAAAAAGAATATAGAACTGCTGACCCAGATATGAAGATTACAATTGAAAAAAGTAGTTCTCAAAAAAAAGAAATGTTTACAGACTGTTTGACAGGACGTTTGCTTGAATTTATGGTTATGGTGCCAGATGCTGTACAGTATATGAATATGGAAATTAAAGGCTTGTGTCAAACTAGCTTAAACAATGGTATACTAGAGGAAGTCGACGGCAAGTTGCTTTTTACAATTTCTGTAAGGAGTAGTGTGAAGAGCATGCTTGATGAAGTCTTGAATAAACTAGCTCTTTGTGCAAAGTATACAGGAGCTAAATATGTGAAAAAATCTGAATATCCTGCTTGGGAATATGAACAGAACTCTCCTGTTAGGGACATTGCGATTAAAACCTATAAAGAAATTACAGGGCAAGATGCAATCGTTACGGCTATTCATGCTGGTCTTGAGTGTGGTCTTCTGAAAAAAACGTTGCCACAAATTGACGCTATCAGTTTTGGTCCTAATCTTTATGACGTGCATACTCCAGATGAACACATGGATGTTAAATCTGTTGAGAGAGTGTGGAAGTTTCTATTGAAATATCTTGAAGCACTGAAATAAATTTATAGCATTTGTAAAAGATCATCTGGATTTTTTAAGATGGATATCTTTATGCTATAAATAGTTTTGATTAGTGGATGTTGATTATTTATGTAAACCATTGCTATAAAAACTTTTGCCGACCTTAAATAATCAACTTAAAATAGCCGATAAGGCTAAAGCACATGATAATTTGAATATGAAATCTTATGGGTATTTGACAATGCCCTAGGTTTTACTTATAATAATTCAACTTTATTTATCATGGAATAAAAGGAGTTATACATGAGACATGGCGGTTTAATTTTTGCTAGTGTAGTAGCAGCAGTATTCCTGTGTACGGCTTTTCCTCTTTCTTCCCAACAATCTGAGGTGAACTATCAGACATACATGGTTGATACCTTTGATAATCCTAATGGGGAATGGTCATGGCATGTTGTTGGAAGCAAATTCGTTACAGATGGTTATCCAATTCTTAAGTTTTTTGACGGAATGCCACGTGCAGTGAAGGTTATGAATGATGAAGCTGAAAATGCTAAATTCTTAGGTGTGCAAGCCAAATTCAATAGAAGAGGCGACAATTGGTTAGACATTGTTCCTTCAAAGCAAGGAGATAATGGTTTGCAGCCTTATGAGATTCCTTTCAAGGGAGAAATTTCCAGACTTGATATGTGGGTTTGGGGAGCTGGTTATTATTATGATTTAGAGGTATTAGTTAGAGACTGTTATGGTCGTGTGCATACAATACCTGTTGGGACTTTGAACTTCAAAGGTTGGAAGAATATGTCTGCAAATGTTCCTAAGAGCATTCCACAACGATCCACATACATCGGTGCTGAAAAAACATTAAAATTTGTTGCTTTTAGAATTAGGACACGTCCTGCAGAGCATGTCGAAGACTTCTATTTCTTTATGGATCAATTCAAGGCTTTGACAAATGTCTTCATCGATTCTTATGATGGATATGAATTGGCTGATGCTGATTTCGGTGCAGCAGAAGCTTCTAATACTGGTAACAAGGAGGAGCTATAATGAAGAAGTTATTTTTTGCGATCTTCGCTTTAGCATTAATGGGGTTTGTGTTTGCACAAGAAAATGAGAGTGATAATTTTTCTAACTTAGACGCTCCTAATGCAGAATCTGTAGGTATTGACTCTGCAGAACAAAGAATTAAAGAGATTTCTGTTGATAAATTTGAGAGTGAAGGGACATGGTTTGTAAGAATGTCTTCCGATGAGGGAGTTATCAGATCAAGACTTTTTAATGGAAATCCTGCAAACAAGAAACCAATTCCTGCAGAAGAAGGAATGAATATTCCAGATGATAAAGTTCTTGGTGTTAAGACTTCTTTCTATAGAAGAGGTTGCAATTCTTTTGAGGTTTTAGCTGTTAAGCCACTTCCTGTTGAGGGTATTTCTAAGACAGTGAGCGTGTGGGTTGTTGGAAGAAGCTATCCACATGTTTTGAAATTGATTGTTGAAGATTTCT
>CAJPOH010000084.1 GCA_905372205.1 uncultured Treponema sp. | reverse complement strand
TAGCTAAATGTATAACATAAAATGAAGTGAAAAACTAGAAGATGGTAAGAAAAATTGTTTTTATGTGAGTTTGGGCAATTAAGAATTTGCCAACAAGAGCCATCTAAAGAGAACACACCTATTCACTTAGGTTCTTGACCTATATCAATCACTAACTATATAATCAGCGAATGGAATTTACAAAAGAATTTATAGAAGGTCTTTCAGTTGATGAAGACTCTATCTTACAAGAAACTGCAACTTCTGCAGGTGTTTTGCCTTTTCAGGCAAAGGCAGTCATTTCATTGCTTAACGAAGGGTGTACCATTCCTTTTATTTCTAGGTATAGAAAGGAAAAACACGGAAACTTAAACGAAGTTCAAGTAACAGATTGCCAAAAATTTCACACTTCAATCACTAATATGGAAACACGTCGCCTAGAAATCATTAAAGGTATCTTTAATGAGGGAAAACTCACCGAAGCTCTTTATAACAACATCAAAAATGCCCATACTCTTACGGAGCTAGAAGATATCTGGCTTCCATTCAAGAAAAAGAAAAAGACACGTGGAATGATGGCTACAGAAAGAGGTTTAGCTCCTTTGGCAGAAATTATTAAAAGAGAAAATGAAGAAACTGTTCTTGCCAAAGCAAAAGATTTTATTAAGCTAGATGCAGAAGATGAGAAACTTAATGTGCTAACTGTAGAAGATGCAATACAAGGTGCAAAAGACATAATAGCAGAAGAAACTTCACAAAATTCAGAGAATAGAAAATTGATATTAGACTTCTTCACTGACACAGGAAAGTTTGTGGTTAAAGGTGTTGGAGATGAGGAAAAGCAAAAAACTTCAGTATACCAAATGTATTGGGACTATACAGAGCCTATAAAATCAATTAAACCTCATAGAGTTTTAGCGATTAATAGAGGGGAAAAAGAAGGGGCTTTAACTGTTGATCTGGAAGTTGACTTTGAAGAAGGTATTAAAAAACTAGAAAGTAGTGTTACACTTCATAATAGATTTCATAAGGAAGCTATTGCTGATGGTTTCTTGCGTCTTTTATCTCCTCAAGTTTTGCGTGAAATTAGAGGCAACTTATCCGAAACAGCTGACGTGCATGGCATTGGCATTTTTAGTGAAAACTTAAAAAATCTTCTCATGGCAAGTCCAATAAAGGGTACTAGAGTTTTAGCCTTTGACCCCGGCATTAGAACAGGAACAAAGTGTGCGGCCTTAGACGAAACAGGAAAATATCTAGGCTCCTTTGTCATTCACCAAAACAAAATTGATGAGTCAACCTCTGCTATAATCAAGGCAATTAAAGATTACAATATTGCGTTGATTGCAATCGGGAATGGAACTGCAAGCCACGAAGTGCAAGAATTGGTTAGCAATGTTATTAAATCTTCGTGTCCTAATGTGCTTTTCACTGTGGTTGATGAAGATGGTGCTTCTGTTTATTCGGCAGGAGACGTGGCAAGAGAAGAGTTTCCAGATTTAGACTTAACTATAAGAGGAGCTATTTCTATTGGAAGAAGATTGCAAGACCCACTTGCAGAGTTAGTTAAGATTGAACCTAAGTCCATTGGTGTGGGCTTATATCAACACGATCTAAATCAAAAAAAGCTGGGTGAAGAGCTTTCATCTGTGGTTTCTTCGGTTGTAAACAATGTTGGAGTAAACTTAAACACTGCAAGTAGCTCCCTATTAAAATATGTTTCAGGGATCAACTCAAGTCTTGCTAAAAAGATTGTTGCAAGAAGAGAAGAAAAAGGCATATTTAAGAATAGAGAAGATTTAAAAGATATTTCAGGGATGGGAGAAAAGACATTTGAGCAATGTGCAGGCTTTTTAAAAATACCAGAAAGTGATAATCCTCTCGATAATTCATGGGTACACCCAGAAAATTATGCTGTTGGAAAAGTTATTTATGACATTGTTTCAAAACATAATGAAGTTTCAAATAGTATTAAAGAAAATTTGGAAAAGGATTATGGTATAACTCGCACAACACTCGAAGATATAATAGAAGAATTAAAAAAGCCCAATCGCGACCCACGTGAAGATTTTCCAAAGCCTATAATGCAACAAGGAGTCTTAAAATTTGAAGACTTAAAAGAAGGAATGCAGGTCAAAGGAAAGGTGAAAAATGTTGTAGACTTTGGGGCTTTTATTGACTTAGGCATTAAAGAAACTGCACTCCTACACATTTCTGAAATGAGTGATTCCTTTATAAAAGAGCCTTTAGAGCTATTAAAAGTGGGGCAAGTTTTGGAATGCAAAATCATTGCCCTTGATGAAGACAGAAGGCGCATCAGTCTAAGTAGAAAAAAAGATGCTAGTGTAGCACCAATGGCAGAAATAAAAAAAATAGATGCAATCAAAGAAATTTCTGTCAAAGGCGAAAAGAAAGTTTTTATCAAAAAGAAAGTTGCCGTTAAAGATGAAAAGCAATTCGATAAAAAGCAGTTTGATAAAAAGAACTATGAGGATAGAAAAACTTCTAAAAATGATGATGGCACTAAGTATAATCCTTTTGCTGCTTTAATTAAACATAAAAAATAATGACTTCTTCTTCTTTTGAATCTAGTATGTTTTCTCCTCAAAGTTTAAAAGACTGCTTACCTCTTAAAAACATTGAAGCGGTGAAGGAATCACGAGATGAAATTAAAAAACTATTGTTTTCTAATGACAAAAGATTTTTAGTGATTGTAGGACCTTGCTCAATACATGATGAAGAGGCAACACTAGAATATGCAAAGAAATTAAGTGAACTACAAAAAAGATATTCATCGCTTTTTTATATTGTGATGCGAGTATATCTTGAAAAATCTCGCACATCATTAGGCTGGCCTGGTTTTGTATGTTCTCCTAATATTGATGAAAACTTCTCCATAAAGGAAGGTATAAAACGTGGAAGACAGTTAATGTTAGAAATCTCAAAGCTGGGGCTTCCAATTGCTTATGAAATAGTTGATCCTCTAGTTTTTTCTTATTTTAAGGACATTGTAAGTTGGGCTTCCATAGGGGCAAGGTCAAGTAATAATCAGCTTCACCGTTACTTAGCATCATCTTTGTCCTGTCCTGTGGGCTTTAAAAACAATCTTTCAGGTGATGTATCGTTAACAACTGAATCAATTTTTTCAAGTACCTCACCTCATGCTTTTCTAAGCATTGACGATGATGGAAAAGTTTGTAATGTATGCACAAAAGGAAATCCACTTAGTCATTTGGTTTTAAGAGGGGGTAGACGAGGTAGTGAAGTTTATTCAAATTATGATGAAGCTTCTTTGATGAATGCAAAAAAGCTACTGGAAGAAAAAGATTTACCTTTGAGTATTGTAGTGGATGCATCTCATGATAATTCTAAGAAAATACCTCTCTTACAAGAAAAAGTGTTCCTTGAAATGTTAAAAACTAGGTATGAAAAACAAAACAATATTGTTAGAGGTTGTATGCTAGAAAGTTTTATTTTTGAGGGAGCTATAACACCAAAAGAATATTTAGAAACTAAAGAAGCTGGTTATTCAATTACAGATCCTTGTATGAGTTTTGAAAGAACAGAAAAACTTCTTGACGCTACATATCAAAAATATACAAATCTTTCAGCTATTTCTAAGATGCTTGATTTAGACAATGTCGAAAGTCAAAAAGGATGTGTTCGAGAAAAAGAAGAGATGAGAAAAATTGATGTATATACAGACGGTGCTTGCTCAGGAAATCCTGGTAAAGGGGGCTGGGGCTTTGTGATTGTTGAAAAAAATGAGTCTATATATGAAAAAAGTGGAGGAGAAGCCAAAACCACAAACAATCGTATGGAACTGCAAGCTGTTATAGAAGCATTAAAAGAAGTTCATGCTTGTCAACTTTCAAACGAAGAACTTACTGTCTACACTGATTCTAGTTATGTGAAAAACGGTATTACTGAATGGATTAAAAAATGGAAAAAAAATGGCTGGAAGTCTTCTTCTAACAGCCCCGTAAAAAATCAAGATTTGTGGTTGATTTTAGATTCTCTTGTCTCTTCTTTTTCATCTCTTTCTTGGAAATGGGTGAAAGGGCATGCAGGAAATAAGTTTAATGAAATATGTGATTTTTTGGCAAGTAGTAGAGCTCAAGGACAAAAAGAAAAACAAGTAGATTTGCATTTTTAATTATGAGTGAAGAAAAGAATAAAGAAGTATATTATGAGGGGCTTCCTTCAGTCCTCATTATAGGAAAACCTAATGTAGGAAAGTCTACATTGTTTAATAGACTTCTTCATAAAAGAAGGTCTATCACAGAACCTACGGCAGGGGTAACAAGAGAACCTATAGAGCATCAAACTTTTTTAGATGGAAAACCTATCTTACTAATTGATAGTGCTGGCTTTTCTCCTCGTATTTCAAAAGAAAATAAGTATAGTGTGATTGACGAAATTGCACGAGAAAAAACACTTGAATACTTAAAAAAAGCTGATAAATTACTTTTAGTTTTAGATGCTACTAGTTTTTCAAGCGAAGATGAAGAATTTATTGAAATATTGCGTCCTTTTTCTAATAAGCTAATCGTTGCAGTGAATAAAACAGAAGGTGGGCGATTTAGGGATGAAGCATATAATCTTTTGCAAAAAGGTTTTTCTTCAATAGTTTGCATTAGTGCAGAACATGGAGAAAATATTGATGAGTTAAGACAAAACATATTAAAAGATTTAGATTTTTCAAAGGTTAGAGAACAAGATATTCAAAAACGAATTAAAATTGCCATTGTTGGAAAACCTAACACTGGCAAATCTACACTTTCTAACTACCTAACAAAAAAAGAAGCTTCTATTGTTACAGACATTGCAGGCACCACAAGAGATATTATTGAGGGCAAGTTTTCTCATAAAGGCTATTTATTTATCATTCAAGACACAGCAGGAATTAGAAAAAAAGCTCGTCTTAAAGAAAACATTGAGTATTATTCTGTGCTTAGAGCATTAGAAAGTATAGAAAAGGCTGATGTTGTTTTTCATTTGATAGATGTAAACGAAGGCTTAACAGAACAAGACAAGAAAATATGTCATAATGCAAGTTCTAAGGGAGTACCACTAATCTTTGTGTTAAATAAGTGTGACACTATCCAAAACACAAAGCATACAAAACGCTTAAACGAAAAGAATATTAGAATTATGTTTGGAAAAATGAATTATGTTCCAATTATTTCAATTTCTAGTAAAACTGGTGAAGGTGTTACAGAGCTTTTAAACATGGCAATAACTATCAATTCACAATTGAATAAAAAAATCGATACTTCTAGTCTTAATATGGCTCTTAGAGATTGGATTAATGAAACACCACCACCTTCAAAACCAAGTGTAAGTTTTACTTTTCGCTATATAGTGCAGAAAGGATGCCATCCTGTTGAGTTTTTGCTTTTTTCAAACAAGCCAGAAAATGTTTCAGAATCTTATTTAAGATATATTCAAAATAGGATTAGGCAAGATTTAGGT
>CAJPOH010000083.1 GCA_905372205.1 uncultured Treponema sp. | reverse complement strand
AATAATTATTTTTCTTCTATTTTCACTTTGTATGTAAAACAAAGTAAAGTCCCATTGTTCTGATATATGGGGAATTCCACAATGATAGGATTTGAACTATTCAAAGCGGAAACATCCACTTCAATACCATACCATTGGTCATAATCATCCTTATCCAATTTCACAAATTTAGCATCTTTCACCTTATATCCAAATGTTTCGTTCCAAGCCTTAAATGCAAGGTGTATCTTGCCATTTTTCACTTTTGATTTATCGACTTTCACTTCATCATATGCAGGATAAGCAAAATCAAGCCCGATATTCTTCGTTTCATAATCCCATCTTAACTCAACAGGATTATATGTAATAATCTTCATCCCCTTCGTTTCATCAGTGCTTCCATCTTCTGCAACAACCCAGATTTTAACGATAGTAGGCTTATCATTAAATAAGGTTATAGCAGTTGATGTATGTTTTGCTCCTGAATAATCAGCAGTAAGAATAGTTTGAGGTGTTAATTCAATTTCTTCATCTGTTTGAACACCATCTTCAATCTTATAATTAAACACCTTGTAATACACCTTAGCTCTAGGACTCACTGTGTATGCTGTTAAAATGCAAGTTTTAGCACCATAATCGTCAGCATATTTATGTTCTTTGCCATCAACCCATTCAATATCACTTATAAGTCTATGTTTATTATTCAAATATTGGAATTCAGCATTGTTTGCTTCAACTTTTGTTCCTTTCAACTTATAGGTACACTCTGTAATTCTATAGTCATCAGTATTCATAGGAGTAACTACAATTTTTACATCCTTGGCACTATCAGTGGGAAGAACAACATCAGACATAGCCTTGTACACAAACTTATTTGGTTTATACTCTATTTTTTTAATAGTGCAATTTTTGCCGTCAATGGTAACGCTTTGCACAAGCTCAGTATAAAATTGAACAAAAACCTCAGCCACTTCAGTAGTCAAAGTTGTTTCTAAGCCTGTTTCTTCGACAAATTTGTTGTTGTATCCAAAATAAACAGGAAGTGCTTCTTTCAAACCAGAATTTTGCAATTTTAATGAATAAATGAGAGAACTATACTTAGTTTTATCTTGAGGAATCAATTCAATTTCAATTTCATACTCTTTAGGCTTTTGTTGCGTAAGATTAAATACATGCCTTACACCATAAAAAACTCCAATAGTCTCAGGTGCTGTCTCAGCTTCTTGCACCCCATCCATTTTAAAAATAGCTTTTTCAAAAAGATCGTTTACAGTTGCTCGCCAGAAAATAACTATGCTAGCCTTATCACTATCAATAACATAGAGAGGTTTAGTCCCATCAGTTAAATGGTCTGCAACATTTTTAGGTAGAGGATTTTTATATTCACCTTTTTTATTTATTGTGAAAGCATATATTTTATCTT
The DNA here is from genome assembly GCA_905372205.1 of uncultured Treponema sp. Classification (GTDB taxonomy): domain Bacteria; phylum Spirochaetota; class Spirochaetia; order Treponematales; family Treponemataceae; genus Treponema_B. The sequence goes on along the minus strand of CAJPOH010000083.1, from coordinate 4,095 downwards.
GAGGTAATGATGGTTTTTGCCCACCTGTTTCAAGCTTAAATTGTAATGGCGTAGCTTCGGCAACCTCAGCATCTTTAGGAATAAATTCAATTTTAATCTCTTTAGGGCCAGATAGATCTACCTCTTTTGTTGCATAGTAATGAGTAACGGTGAAGCTTATCTTATTTGCATTTATGTCAAGATTTTCTTCATTTGAATCAACTGTCACTTTAACCTTATTGCACAAACATTTAAAAACATACTCATCCACATTGATTTTTAATTCAGCCTTGTTCTCTGCCACCTTGAATGTTGGCTTTGAACCATCAGTTAAATGACTCGTAAAATCATCTGGCAAGTTATATTCACCAATAGTCAATTTGCTAGGTATATTTTCTTTAACCCCATTGCCTTTAGCTCTAAATCTGATAACTTTATTGATGAATTTCTTTTTGTCTTGAGGAATTAACGTAATCTCAATTTGCTTTTCCCCAGTTCCAACTTTTACAGAATGAAAAACAACACCACCAAAAGCACCATCCCAATTCAACTTATCATCTGTTATTGAAGTTTCGTTAATAGTAATTTCATCAAGTCTTGCATTGAGATAATTTAACTCCATATTAAGCTGGATTCCCTCAAATTCCAAAAGAGGGTTTCCATCACTTTCTGCAGCAGTAACAAAGTCGGAGCCTAGTTGTTGCACGCCTTTTCTATTAAATGTGTATAACACTTCCACAGGCTTTTTTTCTTCAAGTTTAATCCTAAATCTCCAAGTAATTGTGTGATAGCTAGTTTTATCTTTTGGCTCTATCACTACCATAACACCTTTACCTTCGTCTGGAATATCTTTAACATAGCCTTCTGCAAGCCATGACGGTTTTTTGCCTTCGGGCAATGTTGAAATCTTTTCTGTAATACTCGCTTCAACAGAATTTACCGTCACAATGTCCATTTCATTATGCCAACATCTTACACCAATCTTTGAAGGCTCTCCACCCGCCATAAAAATAGGAGTGTCTTCATCTGGTATGCTAGCATCTTGTAGTTTTTCTAAAGTATCTTTTTCTATTAAATATTTTTCGTCAACTAAAAGCCCTAAATCAGGAATATCAATAGTGCCATCTAATCTTTTAATCTTAAATCTAACTTCAGTTTTTTTAGTTCCTGCTTCTACACTTATTTTAATTTCTTTTGTTTGACCTATTTCTCCTATCTCAACATAAGCAGTTGCATAAGAGAAAAAATCTTTTTTTGGTAGATGTTTAGGAGCAAACAAAACAGCTTCATCATTCACTTTTAAGTGACTCCAAGTTACTTTTTCGCTTGCTATTGTTAGCTTTGCCTTAGGCCCCTTTAGTTCTGCTACTATGTTTTTTCCATTCAAGATTCTGCTTGTAGCATCTTCAGATAAATAGAGGTTCCTTCCTCCATCTTTTCCCATATACACTTCTAAAAATGAGAGAAGTTCATTATCTACCACTACCTCCTTGTATGAAACTTCCACTTCCGCCTTCCACGCCTGATAGCTTCCTTTTAGAGAGGCAACACTCAATTGCAATTTTTTAGACTCGGTTTTGTCGATGGAGAATTCTCCACCTTTCACAGTAACCTTAATTATTTTCTCTTTAGATTTTCCATAATTAAATTTTGCAACTATATCATCAGCTGTTATTTTTTCTTCATTAACAATTTCAACTTTTCCATTTTTCACTTCCGTCCCATGAATAAGCAAAGATTCAAGCTTTAGAACTGGATCAGAATTGGAATCATCATCTGAACTTCCATGATTACAAGAAAAAAACAGAAGCATTCCACAAAGCAAAACGCTAATAAACTGTTTTAAGTTTTTTACCATAACAATGTCTCCTAAAATATGAAGATTTGTGTGTATAAAACTACACCATCTAAGAGTATAAACCTTGATAAGCTAAAATGTCAAATTTATAAAACAAAATTGAGAAAACTAAACGTATTGAGCTCCACACCTAAAAATTATTATCTACAAACTAAACGAATTCCTATGTTTCTCCCTTCAAAATTGACTGGAAAAGAAACTCTGAAATAAGAAGCACATTCATTAGCTTCATTATCTTCAGCATAGGAAGCTCCTTTGCAAACTTTTGCAATTCCTAATGTAGCACCTAATGGATCTTCTTCTTTTGAAGTGTCTATAGATTCAGAATGCCAATCCCAACACCATTCCCATACATTGCCCGACATATCATAAAGACCATAGCCATTAGGCTTTCTCTTTTTCACTTCGTGAGTTTTGTTTTTTGAATTAGCAAAAAACCAAGCATAGTCTTGTAAATTTGCTTTTTCATTCGTTCCTGCATATTTGGTTTTTTCTCCTCCCATTGCAACCCATTCCCATTCTGCTTCTGTAGGGAGACGAAAACCTTTTTTTGCAATGTTCATAAATGGATGAACTTCGTTACCAGCATCTTCAGATGTGTATATTTTTGTCATTGTAGCATCTGAATAATAAACACATTCTGTCTTCTTAGAAGGCAGAAGCTTTGTAAGCTCATTACAAAAAGCTATAGCCATAAACCAACTCACTTTCTCTACAGGACGTTTTGCTTGAATTTCTCCCTCTTCTGCTTTCTTTTTTTCAGAACCGTCAAAGTTGCTAGGATTGTTTTTCATTACAGCTTGCCATAATTCTTGAGTAACTTCCGTCTCCCCTATGCTATAGGAAGACAAGCTTACAGTGTGTTCCTTGTTTTGCTCATCAACATTATTTCCTAATACAACTTTTGTAGCTTTATCAATAGAAACCATCACAAACTTAACACCATTTGCTTCATACTCTGTTTTTCTATTCATGTTATTGGGATCGTTAATCGTTCTTTTGCAACTCAATAGCAATAACAAGATAAAAATCAACGATTTTATACAAAAGGTTTTTTTCATATTCTTTCTCCAACATTATGAAAAATCAAAATTGCTATTATAGTTATAGAAAATCTAAGATTAAGGATGACATACCAAACGTAATCCGTCAATATCACTAGGTTCTGCTGGATCAAAAGCTCCACGATAAATTATTGCACAATAATCACTATTGAAAAAATATGAACCACCTTGACTGATACGTAAGCCTCCGTTTTCTTCACCTGTTGGGTTTGCTCCAGCTTGAGGCGTATTAGTATAACGATTCCAGCACCATTCACGAATATTGCCACACATATCATACAAAGAATACCCATTAGCTTTTTTCTTTTTCACTTCGTGCGTCATTCCATCTGCATCACCACCATCATCATTACTAAACCAAGCATATTCACTTAAAAGGCTCTTATCTTCCGTACCTGCAAATTTTTTGTTTTCGCCTCCCATTGCAGCCCATCCCCATTCTGCCTCTGTAGGAAGACGAAAACCTTTTTTGTTGAGATTTTGATATGGATCGTTTAAAGCATCTACATCTGGTTTTGTATATAAAACAGTACATTTTTCATCAGAATAATACACACATTCTGTTTCTTTTCCATCATTTAATTTTTTTGTGAGCTCGTTGCAGAACAAGATGCAGTCATACCAACTCACACTTTCCACAGGTCTTTTTTCTTGAATTTCCTCTTTGCTAGGCAAATCATTAAACTTTGAAGGATTTTTTCCCATAACAGCATTCCATAATTCCTGAGTTACTTCGGTTTCTCCTATCATAAAAGAATCAAGCGAAACTTTATATGGCTTATTGTCATCAATACTTTCATCTCCTAGTGTTGTTTCAGATGTTGCAGGAATTGTTTTCATTACAAACTTAACTCCTTCCACAGAAAACTCAAGTTCTTTTTTTTCAACATCTTTTCCTGTTTCTTCCGGTTTTTGCTTGCAAGCAAAAATCACAGAAAATAACATAGAAAGCAGAATAAACACACAATGCAAGTTTTTCATAAAAATCTCCCAAACACATATTGAACACATCTTTAGCTGTTGCTTCAGGTGTGGATATTTTCTATCATATATCATTTAAGATTCTTTTATAAGTATAGGTCTTAAGAGATCGTGGCTTTAATAGACTTATTTCCATAACTACAATCTTGAACACCCAAATAGCAAATCCTTTGAATAATTCTTTTTTTTCAAAGTAAGGAGACATGTTTATTA
>CAJPOH010000082.1 GCA_905372205.1 uncultured Treponema sp. | reverse complement strand
TACATTTGATAGGGACTTCAGATTTAAAATACTTTTTTCATGCTGAAGCCCTGCTCTTATTTTTCTCTAATTGAAAAAAATGCTTTTTTCATTTATTATATACGGCGTATGTTTAAATAAATATACATAAACTTCTTGTAAAGTCGGAGGAAAATAATGAAAAGAACACCTTACTATGAAACTTTGCTAGCAAAGGGTGGAAAGTTTGTGGAATTTGCAGGTTATGAAATGCCAATTCAATTTGCAGGAATTGTACAAGAGCATTTGGCAGTCAGAAATAATGTAGGTATTTTTGATGTCTCTCACATGGGTGAGTTCTACTTTGAAGGCGAAGGTGCAGAGGGAATGATAAACTACCTTGTTGCAAATGACATTAGAGGCATGAAAGATGGCGATGTTCGCTACACCCTGATGTGCAATGAAAAAGGCGGAATTGTCGATGACCTACTCGTGTACCGCTATAACCAAGAAAAATTTATGCTTGTAGTAAACGCTGGAAACCATGACAAAGACTTTGAGTGGGTGAAAAAGCATTTGAAAGGAGACGTAAAATTTACAGATCGTTCAACTGAGATTGCTCAACTTGCAATACAGGGTCCTAATGCTATTCCATTAATGAAAAAAGTTTTGGATGCTAAAGATATTCCAGAAGAATATTACACATTCAAGACATTCAAGTCTCCAAAAGGAGAGGTAATTGTTTCTCAAACAGGTTACACAGGAGAGAAAGGGTATGAAATTTATTGCCCTAAAGACTATGCAATAGAAATGTTTAATAAAGTCATGGAAGCTGGCAAAGAATATAATATTGAACTTTGTGGGTTAGGTTGCCGTGATACCTTAAGGCTTGAAGCTGGTATGCCTCTTTATGGACATGAAATGAATGAAGAAACTCTTGCTACAGAATTGACGCTAAAGCCGTTTATCAAACTAGAAAAAGAAGACTTCGTTGGAAAGAAGGCTTTGGTAGAAAACGAAGCTAAAAAAATCAGAAAAGGCTTTAAAATGGTTGATAGAGGTATTGCAAGGCAAGGTGATAAGGTCTTTTTAGGTGATAAAGAAATTGGTGTTGTAACTACAGGAACTTCCTCTCCATCTTTGAATAAGATTGGTATTGGACACATCAGAATTGATAGAGGAATTAAAGAAACAGACATCTTTATTGAAGTTCGTGGAAAAAAGCTAAAAGCTGTTATTTGCCCAACCAGTTTTTTAAAAGAAATTAGAGGAGAATAGCTGATGATAAAAAATAAGCTAATTATTTTGAAGGCTGTCTTCTTAATTGTCATTTTAATGCTAATATCTTGCAAAAATGACTCTGGGACTCAAGGCAATAAGCCTGAACCTAATATACCTGACACACCTAAAGCCTCCTTTGATGATGCAACAGGACAAGGAAGTGTGAATGGAATTGAGTTTAAGCTTATTGCAATAGAATCAGTGCAGAACGGGAATTTGGGTTTTCAAAATATACAAGACAATGAGCCGCACAAAGTTAATTTGACTGCCTATAAAATAGGAGAAACAGAGGTAACTCAAGAGCTTTTTAATGCCGTGATGGGAGCTAATCCTAGTTTTTTTGATAACACACAAAACAAAACATGGCCACTGGATGAGGAAAGAGATAGAACATACATCACAACTCCTTTTGAAGGTGAGGAGCATAGCAAAAGACCTATTGAACATTTGAGTTGGTTTCAGGCTGTGGCGTTCTGCAATAAGCTTAGCTTATTATGTGGACGAGAAGCTTGCTATTCGCTTACATTGAATGATAAACCTGTAGATTTCCTGAACTTACCTTTTGATCAAATTCCAATAACTCCTTTTTCTAAAGATTTAGAAAAGATGGAAGCCATTGTTAATGACTGGAATGGTATTACACTAGATATTGAAAAAAATGGTTTTCGTCTACCCACAGAAGCTGAATGGGAATGGGCTGCAAAAGGTGGTACAGAAGATTATTATGCAGGAACTAGTGATATTGAAAAGCTTAAAGATTATGCGTGGTATGATTCTGACAATGACCTAGATAAAGGGAATCACCCAGATGCACGTACACATGAAGTGAAAAAGAAAGAGCCAAACGCTTATGGACTTTATGACATGACAGGAAATGTTTGGGAGTGGGTATGGGATCAATTTGGAGGAAAACCTGCAGATGGTGAGACAGACCCATTAGGCTACGAAGCAACTGAGAATATAGAGCGAGTTGTGAGAGGTGGTTCTTGGAACGAAGAGTATGACACTTCTACAAGGTTTTATCGTTACAAGAGTGGACCTTCTTACCCAACTCCCGATAGCTTAGCAGGATGTCTTGGTTTTAGGATTGTATGCAGAACGAAAAAGTAATCTATTAAATGTGATTATTGTAGATTTTAAGAGTTCTTTGTTGGTGAAGAACTACTAATAGTATAAGGAGATAATTATGGAAATTAAAAAAGAGTTGAAGTATTTGGAAACACATGAATGGTTTGACGCTAAAAATGGAACTGTTGGCATTAGCGATTATGCCCAAGGAGAAATGGGGGACGTTGTGTTTGTTGAGTTGCCAGAAGTTGGAGACACCGTTACTGCTGATAAGTCTTGTGCAACAGTAGAATCTGTTAAGGCTGTATTTGACATCATCAGTCCTGTTTCCGGTGAAGTTGTTGAAGTGAATGAAGAGCTTGCGGACGCACCAGAGAAAATCAATGAAAACGCTTTTGGTTCTTGGTTTTTTAAGGTGAAAGTTACAGGTGAATCTGCAAAGCTCATGGATGCTTCAGCATATGAAAAATTGTGTAAGTAGTATGTTTTTTAATTAAAGAGTAGTTTTTGGGTATAGCAAGGCACATCTTGTTATACCCACACATTGGGAGGCTTTATGTCAAACTACATTCCTCATTCTGTTGAGGAAACAAAAGAAATGTTAAAGGTTATTGGTGTTAATTCTATCGATGACCTTTATGAAGGGCAGTGTCAAGATTCTGCATTGCCTAATATTGGAGAGGGTAAAACCCAACTCCAAGTTGAACGTTATTTTAACAAACTAGGTGCTAAAAACACTGTTTTTAGAACTATCATGCGTGGTGCTGGTGCTTATGATCATTACACCCCTCCAGCAGTTCGTAATTTAGCATCTCGTGAAGAGTTTTTGACTGCTTATACACCATATCAACCAGAAATGAATCAAGGTGAATTGCAAGTTGCTTTTGAATATCAAACAATGATTTGTGAACTTACAGGAATGGATATTTCAAATGCTTCTGTTTATGATGGTGGTACTGCTGTAGCTGATGCCATTGTTATGTCTTTAGGAAAAAAGCAAACAAAGGTTTTAATTTCTGAATGTATGGAACCTAGCTATGTTGAAATAGCTAAAACATATTTGAAAAATGCACCTGTTGAGTTTATTACAATTCCTTCAAAAGACAAATTTAAGACAGATATAGACGCCATTAAAGGACTTTTAGATGATAGTGTTGCAGCAGTTATTATGCAACAACCTAATAGATATGGAACAATTGAAGATTGTGAAGCTGTTGGCAAAATGCTAGAAGGAAGTAAGGCTCAATTTGTTATGAATTGTAACCCTATAGCATTAGGTCTTTTGAAGACACCTAGAGAATGTGGAGCAACCATTGCCATAGGTGAAGGTCAAGCTCTAGGACTTCCTCTAGGAGCAGGTGGGCCTTATTTGGGCTACATAGCAACAACTGAAGCAAATATCAGAAAGATACCTGGTCGTGTCATCGGTCAATCTGTAGATACTGAAGGTAGGCGTTCTTTTGTGCTTACATTACAAGCTAGAGAGCAACATATCAGACGTGAAAAAGCAAGCTCCAGTATTTGTTCCAATCAAGCATTATGTGCATTAAGAGCTTCTATGTTTATGGCTTTTTACGGCAAAACAGGTTTTAAGGAATTGGCTAGCAATTCTTTAAGCAATGCTCACTATCTAGCAAGCGAGTTGGAAAAAATCGGACTGAAAGTTGTAAACAACGGGGAGTTCTTTAATGAGTTTGTAACAAGCACAGGACACAAAGTTGACAAGATTCTTTCCGCCTTGGAAGCAAAAGGTATACTCGGTGGCTTAAAACTTTGTGATGACCACATCTTATGGTGTGCTACAGATAAGCTCTGCAAGTGTTGCATGAATGAAGCTATTGAAGTAATTAAGGAGGCATTGTAATGAGTCAATTGATTTTTGAGAAATCTGTTAAAGGTCATAAGGCTTATGAAGGTAAGCTTACAGTGCCAGAATATAAACTTGATAGTAAATATTTGAGGAAAGCTGATGCGGAGCTTCCTGAGGTTTCCGAGCTTGAATTTGTCAGACACTACATGGAATTAAGCCAGAAGACACACGGTGTTGACAATGGTTTTTATCCATTAGGCTCCTGCACAATGAAGTATAATCCAAAGGTCAACGAAGAAGTAGCTTCTATGGGAGCTTTTGCAAACATTCACCCATTGCAACCAGAGCATAGTATGCAAGGTTGTATCGAAGTGATGGGCGACTTGGGAGCTAAACTTTCTGAAATCACAGGTATGGATGCTTTTTCTTTGCAACCTTCTGCAGGAGCTCATGGTGAGTTTACGGCATTGCTTGTTATAAGAGCATACCACGCAAAAAGAGGCGACAATAAACGCAACAAGATATTAGTTCCCGATTCAGCACATGGAACAAACCCTGCCAGTGCCGCTATGGTCGGTTGTGAAATTGTTAATATCCCATCTGATAAAGATGGAAATGTTGATATTGAAGAGCTTAAAAAAGCTGTCGGAGACGACACTGCAGCATTAATGCTCACCAATCCTAATACATTGGGACTTTTTGAAAAGCACATAAAAGAAATTGCAAAAATTGTCCACGATGCAGGTGGCGTTTTGTACTATGACGGTGCAAACTTAAATGCAATTATGGGACGTGTAAGACCGGGCGACATGGGCTATGACATCGTTCACTTAAACTTGCACAAAACTTTCTCAACTCCACACGGTGGCGGAGGGCCGGGAAGCGGGCCTATCGGTTGTAAAAAGTTCTTAGAGCCGTTCCTGCCTACTCCTGTAGTTGTGGGAAAAGAGGGTTCTTACAAGCTTGATTTTAACCGCCCCGACAGCATTGGTCGTGTACGCAACTTCTATGGAAACTTCCTTGTCTATCTTAAAGCATATGCTTACATCATCACACTTGGTGCTGAAGGCATTAAAGAGAGTTCAGGCTATGCAGTTCTTAATGCAAACTATCTCAAAAAATTACTTGAAAAGGACTATAAGGTAGAATTCGATAGAACTTGTATGCACGAGTTCGTTTTGAGCTTAGAAAACATCAAGCATGAAACAGAAGGTGAAGATAAGCATGGCGTTTCTGCTTTAGATATTGCTAAGGGATTGATTGATGCAGGCATTCACCCGCCAACAATGTATTTCCCACTCATAGTTCATGAAGCTTTGATGTTTGAGCCGACAGAAACAGAAAGTAAGGCAACGCTTGATTACACTGCTGAAGTTATGTCTCGCCTCAAGAAAGAAGCATATGAAAATCCTGAAA
>CAJPOH010000081.1 GCA_905372205.1 uncultured Treponema sp. | reverse complement strand
ACATAGTTTATTATAATATTTATAGGATAACTACAACTAATAAATTAAATTTACCTCAAAACATTTATAGACTGAAAATGGAAACTGAAAAATTAGCTTAATTTATTAGCTAATTTTACTGTCCTTATCTTGACTTTTCCAAATATCTAAGGCAAAGTGGGGAAAAAGCTAATTGATTCACATTAAAGGCTCACTCCTTTTAAAAGTGAGCCTAGTAAAAAAATTAAGCTACCTCTTTAGCTCTTTGTTTTTTCGCAATTGCTGGCATTATCAAACCTAAAACTACCAAAACTATTGGAGTGCAAATATTAAGTACTGTTTGAAACATAGAATCTTGAGAATACATTCCCAGGACGCAAGCAAAAAGTGTAAAAGCAAAACACCAACCTCCTAAAACCATCCCAAGAGCTTTATTTTTTGTAAACATGTACTCTGCACTAAATTTATCTATATGCTTCTTTAATGCCATATATGCAACAAATACCCATAAATAGCGAAGAGGCATGCAAACAGAGTTTAACTTGACAAGCCATCTTACAAGCTCATCAACTTCTTTAATTCCAAAAATTGGAATAATAATCAAAATAGAAACAATAATCCCTATCAATATTTGACCATTCACATAAGAACCGTACTTATTTTTCTTGAAAAGAGTTTTTGGAATAAACTCATCTGTTGTGCTTTCAAGCAATATTCTCAAAGGGGCATCAATAGAGATAACCATAATTGAAATCTGCCCAGCGAAGTCTGCCAAAGCGTATAAAATCATAAAAAGGTTTCCAACACCATAATAAGCACCCAATTTTTCAAAAGCATAATACGCACCGTTTGTCATCAAGTCTTTTGGAATATTATTTGTGTCAAACATTAAAGAAAGTGCAAATGTACCAAGAATTGCCGTAACACAGACCATAATTACCAACGAAATCATACCACGAGGAAAGTCTTTTGATGGATTTTTCATCTTATTTACGTAAGGAGAGATTTTCTCACATCCTCCAACAGCAAATACTAAAATTGAAAGAGATGTAAAGAATTTAACATCAAAAGTAGGCAAGAAAGTAGAAAGCGTCCAGTTTGTTTGAATAACCTTTGCACCTGTGATGTATGGAGCAGTAATTGCCATCAATATGTATAAAAGGCTCATAATAAACATTGAAGAACCAGCCACTGCAGCAACTTTTTTTACAAAGCTTACCCCTCTAGTTGATAAAAACAAGATGATCAAAAATACCACCAATGCTGCAACAGTTAGTAAATGAATATTCATACTACTAATTCTCTTGTCTTGAAAAATCAACCAACTAAGTGATATTAAAAGACGAGAAGGTTTTTGCGAAATATAAGGCATATGAACAATCCAATATGTCCAACCAGCATAGTAGGCAATTTTTTTACCAATAGTGCCATTAATCCAAGAGCTAACTCCACCACCTGCATCTTTAAATGTAGAACCTAACTCTCCTACCATAAGTGAATATGGAATAAAATAAAGACCGAAGATTAATATCCACGATATTATTGCCTTCAATCCTCCATATTCAGAATATCCATTGATGATATTTCCCATACTCCAAACAGTTGAGAAAGCCATAAACGCCAAAGTGTACCAAAGAATCTTCTTGGCTTCTTTTTTGTTTTCCATAACGCAAACTCCTTAAAAATTGTGTTTTGTGTAGGAACATAAGCCTACACAATGTAAGCAAAAACAGTCAAACAAAAGATTTCTTTAGCATTTTAGGGACACCAGTTACCACAGCCTTTATAATTATGAAATGCTAAATAGTTATTCCTTATATTGAGCTTTGATGGTTTCCACCACATACTCTTTTACATCTTTGCCATGCAATGAAACTTTTATATCAGAAATTACTTCGAAATCTTCACCATTATACGATGCTAAAATACTAAAAAAATTAAAAACAATTGCTTCTTTGCTAGCAAAAAAATCACCTTCAGGAAGAGGAATAAAAAGGACATCTAGTTTTTCAGTTTTTAAATCTTCTCCTACAAGCTCAGAAAGATTTAATTTTTTAACAGGAGCTATCATAGCATTAGTTAAGGTTAAATCTTCAATCATACGCATATTCTGATTCCAAAACTTAGATTCCTTCATACTTTGACTATTTAACTTTTCACGATTAGAAATAGCCGAAAGAACACGTCTAAAAGAATCTTTTGTAAATTCATCACTATATAAACCTTGCATTTCCTTTTTGCCTGCAAGTTCCAGAAAGTATTCATCGCTCATCTTATCTTTTGAGGCAACACTTTCCCAATAAAACAACATCATCTCCAAAACATCATGGTTTACACTAATTTCTTTTAACATATTTCAACACTCCAATTATTAAAACTAAAAATTCTAAGGATTAAAAAAATCTTTATTCTGTCTATTTTGCTTTAATCAATTCAAAATACCTCGACGGTGTAAAAATTAGTGGCTTATCGAGCCTTATACTTTCAAAATCCTTATCTCCTGTAATCAAAACATCACAATCAGACAAAATAGCAGATACGAGAACAGGCAAATCTTTTATATCTCGAATTTCAGGATAATCCTTTTCATCAATCTTCTCAGGACTTTCAAATTCTTCAAAATTAATTCCTTTAAAGAAAACATTCAATTGCTTCTTTTTTGATGGAAATTTCTTTTCAAAAACTTCCTCACATTCTTTTTTCGTGTATGAAGAAATTATCACCACATGTTTCTCAAGTAAATGAGAAAAAACTTTAGCAACCTTACCACTGGGAAAAAGCATAGCAGAGATAATAATATTCGTATCTACGAAAACTCTCAATGCTCTTTCCTTAACTCTTTAATATAAGAGACAACGTCATCTTCTGTTTGAAAACCTGCCTTTTCTGCCTCACCTTGCATTTGAGTTTGAACATTTGACAAAGTTATCTGAGAAGCGTTTGTTATATAAACCCTTCCCTTATTTTCTGCAAAAAAGACTTTATCGCCAGTTTTTAGCTTAAGCATATCTCTTATCATAAGAGGAATTGTAATCTGCCCTTTTGATGTTACTTTTGCAAGTTCCATAAAGCCCTCCTTACTTTCCTTACCTTATGATATACACTACAACACTCATCGTCAAGATATCCACAATAATGTTTCTACTACTATGGCTAATATTCTTCAATAAAAAATTCTAAGGGTTAAAAAGCCCACGCTCTGGTGCTTTAACACGAGTTAGGGCTACAAAAGCATCTTGATTCATAGAAACAAAATGAGAAAGCGTTACTTTTTTTGCACTTTCATATACATCAATATGAAAAGCCCCTAAAGCATCAAAATATGGAAAAAAAGAAACCACATGATTATATTGTCTTAAAGGGGACGAACCAACCTCTCTATTTACAGCACCAAGATAAAAATGACCTGGTTCTGTTACTGCAAGATAATATAGAAGAGCTTGTAAATATGTTGTTTGATAGCCTGCACTACCCAAATAACCCTCAAAAGATTCATACCTTGCATTTTCCTCCATGCTTAACATTGGAGCTGTTGTAGCAGCAAAAGGTTCCACTTTCACATCAACTCCCGAACTTAATGGTGTACAAGGACGCTTTAGATGCATTGTTAGAGCGGCTGCACTCAAGTTTCGAATCCAATCCAAACCATAAAATATTTCACTATTGTCAAAGGAAGCATTAAACTGAGATATAGTTTTTTCTGTTTTGTTCATTAGAGATTGAACATAGATTCCTTGTCCTGCTACAGGGCGTACCATACCATCAATAATCCACTTCAAAAATCCTTTAGAATTCACTCCACCCACAACATTTTCTGCACTTGCAACCTCTCTAAGCTGATATATTATTTCTTGATTTGTTTGTTTTCTTCCATCCTTCAGATGAATAGGAACACCCCATTCATCAAAACCGCCATCTTCAAGATATACCAATGTAGAAAGACGTTCGGCAATTATATCAGAGCAAGCTTCCACTGTACTTGAAAAATTAGGAGGATTAAATAACTGCCATGGGAGACTTTCCTGTGTGAAAGAACGCAACTGAGATATCGAAAAATAACAAATAGTGTTGAAACTCAATCTCACAGGATAACGTCTTTTAAGATAAGCATTAAAAAGACAGACATCGATATATGTCATGTCTTCTTTGGTAGGAGTGAGTCTCAAATAAATTTCAGGATTTTCTTTTGGATATATCTTTAAGGAAATATTTTCTCCTGTATTGTAATCCTTATAAAGCACCCAAGTTCCTTGTGGCACATAATCAGCAGTGCTAGTGAAGTCGGTATTCATAGGAGTAACAACGATGGCAATCTCATCTCTTTCTTTTAGAAAGACAGCCATAAACTTAAACCCCTTCCCATTATCATCATAGTATACAGTGGGTTCTAGCTTTAAAAGTTCTTCAGGAGACGCTAAAAACCAAGTTTTTGCAACAGAGCGACGAATACTAGAAGAATCAGGAATGCTTTCAAAAGGAATGATTGGAACATTGTTGTCATCTTCGTTTTCATACTTTATTTCAAACACCAAGTCTTTTTGATTTTTTGAAACTTTTAACGAAAAAACAGGGAAGATAAAGAAACAAAAATATATGACAAAGATACTAGTTTTTAAGAGCTTCATGTGTGTATAATCGGCATGAAGCGTTTTATCTTTTAGAAGTCTTTTTTTCATCTATAATCTAAGAAGTAATCAAGAAGACAGCAACAGAAAGCTTCCTTCAAAGTCCACTTATACCGAAAAGCATTTATTGACTTTTACAGCACAATTTACTTATTAATTTTTTAAGGGGGAAAGGGAAAGCAAATGTTTCCCTTTTTTAAGTTTTACTCCATTTGAAAACCATCAGGAATCTCTATATTTGAGGCAACATTTTGCACATCCTCATCTTCTTCTAATCTATCAATTAATTTTAAGACCTTTTGAGTCGTGTCATTGTCACAAGCAATATAGGTGTCAGGAATCATCGATATGGCTGCAGAAACAGATTCATACCCCTTTCCTTGCAATGCTTCCAATACACTAGCAAAAGCTGAAGGATCTGTTGTTACTGTTATAATACCATCTTCACTTGCCACATCATCAGCCCCAACTTCCAAAGCATCTTCTAGCAAAGCATCTTCATTCACTTTCTCTGCTTCATATTCAATTATACCCTTTCGGTTAAACATATAAGAAACAGAATTTGTAGCTCCTAAGCTACCACCACCTTTGTTAAAAATGTTGCGAACAGAAGCAGCAGTTCTATTTTTATTATCGGTTAAAGTTTCAACCAATACTGCAACGCCTCCTGGAGCATAGCCTTCATACAGAAGCTCCTCATAACTAGCACCACCAGTCTCCCCTGTTCCTTTTTTAATAGCACGCTCAATATTGTCCTTTGGCATGTTTGCAGCTCTTGCCTTTAGCACTGCAGTACGTAATCTAGGGTTTGAGTTTACATCTCCCCCCCCCATTTTAGCTGCAATAGAAATTTCTTTAATAAACTTTGTAAACATCTGTCCACGTTTTGCGTCGGCTGCCCCTTTAGCATGCTTAATTGTAGCCCATTTACTATGTCCTGACATAAATCCTCCAA
>CAJPOH010000080.1 GCA_905372205.1 uncultured Treponema sp. | reverse complement strand
CGTTAGCCTAGTAGCTGTCAATGGCTGTTCTTTCACTTTCTCAAGTTGCCATAAGTTACGGTTGGATGGCAACTTATATGATAAGGTTAAGGATTCATAGGCTAACACTAATTAATAAGCGTCTCCTTAAAAAACATCCTTTTGATTATAACATCTTTTTGAATATTGGTTATAGAGGGAAGAAGCTTTCTGCAATTTTAGCATAAGGCATCTTAAGGAAACCTAGTTTAATATGCTGATTGAATAAGATATATTTATTTGATAAAATTATATACATGGACAGTATTAATAAGGAGCTTAGCTCCGTCTCTTTTCCATCTGATTTTACAGATGACGAAAAAGCCCTCGCAAAGACTTATTTTCTCAAAAAACTTAGCGTTTTGACGCATGGTTTTTATGGAGGAAAGTTGCAGACAGTACCAAAGTGTGGGCTTTATGGCTTTGATTGGTTTGGCGTTTGGTACACTCCCGGTGTATCTGCCATTTCTACTTCGATTCGTGATGATAATGAAGCATCTTTTTCTCTTTCAAACAGAGGAAATCTTGTAGCTGTTGTAAGTGATTCCACTCGTGTTTTAGGTGATGGAGATTGTACTCCACCCGGTGGACTTGGGGTGATGGAAGGAAAATGTATGCTCATGAAATATCTCGGTGGAGTTGATGCATATCCATTATGTGTTGATTCCCGAGTCCGTGAAGACGAAAAGGGGAAAACATCAGTAGCTGTGGGAAAAAATGATCCTGATAAGATAATTGATTTTGTTAGAATGCTTTCACCTTCCGTAGGGGCCGTCAACCTTGAAGACATCAAACAACCAGAATGTTTTAAAGTATTGGATACACTTAGAGAAGTTTGTGACATTCCTGTTTGGCATGATGATGCACAAGGAACAGCTTGCATCACTCTTGCAGGTCTTTTGAATGCATTAAAATTAGCTGGTAAAAAAATGGAAGATTGCAAGATTGTTTTATTAGGAGCTGGTGCTTCTAACACTACAATTGCTCGCCTTATTTTAGCTGATGGTGGAAAACCAGAAAACATGATTATCTGCGATTCACGTGGTGGCTTGCATTCAGGCAGAAAAGATGTTGAAGCAGACCCACGCTATTATCGCAAATGGGAGCTTTGTTTAAAGACAAACCCAAAAAAGATTGAAAGCTTTGACGAAGCAATTAAGGGTGCCGATGTGCTTATAGCTCTTTCAACACCTGGACCAAATACTGTAACTAAGGCTCAAGTAGCTTCTATGAACAAAAAAGCTATAGTCTTTACTTGTGCGAACCCTATTCCTGAAATATGGCCACATGAAGCAAAAGAAGCTGGTGCTTTCATTGTTGGCACGGGAAGAGGAGATTTTCCAAATCAAATTAACAACTCCGTGTGTTTTCCCGGTATACTGAAAGGTGCATTGTTGGTGCGTGCAAAAAAGATTTCTGACGGAATGGCAATTAGATGTTCACATTCTATCGCTGACTATTCTGAAAAGAAAGGAATTAACCCTGATAATATAGTTGTCACAATGGAAGATGAAGATGTCTTTGCACAAGAAGCAGCAGATGTTGCAATGCAAGCTATTAAAGAGGGCTTAAACCGCGTAAACATGACATGGGAAGAAGCCTATAACGCAGCAAAAGCAGAAATTAAACAATGCAGGTCTCTCACAAAAAAACTTATGGAAGAAGGTTTTATCAAAGAACCTCCTAAAGAGATGTACACACAGGCTTTTGAATATGCTGTAGAACAAATAAAAAAGAATAGAAAATAAGACATATCTCTTGATAATCAAAAATCTTTGAGATTTTAAGGAGTCTGGTTAATCGTAATCTGAAAAGCTACATAGCAGATTGGTATGTATTAATCAAAGACTCCTTAATCTGTCGTTTCTTTATAGCTTAGTAGCAAGACGCAAGCCGTGTACACGGTCTGCATACTGAGGTGGGGTTGCATTACGAAATGCTCTTGCAGAATAGTTATATGTATAACTCCAAGCTCCTCCACGCCAAACTTTTGCAAGAGGTTCTATTGTTGGATCGGTAGGTTTTTCTCCAGCCCAGTTATCAGGCATAGGTTTTGGTAGATCCTTTTTATACCAATCCCATAACCATTCAAAAACGTTGCCACTCATATCATATAAGCCATAATCATTAGGCTCTTTTTTCTTCACTTCGTGAGTTCTTTTTGCAGAGTTTTCATTATACCATGCAAATTGGGTAAGTTCACTTACAACACTTGTGCCTGCAAAAATGTCATCAGAACCACCTTTTGCAGCCCATTCCCACTCTGCTTCTATTGGCAAACGAAAGCCGTTTTTGCTCCTATCCATTTCAGGCTCTTTAAGCTCTTTAGCATCTTCTTTTGTATATACATGTCCTTCAGTGGTATAAACACATTCAACATCATTTCCATTGTTTATTTTTTTTGTAAGCTCATTACAGAATGCAACACATTCATACCAAGTAATCCATTCTACAGGTCTTTTTTCTTGTATCTCGTCTAAAGCTGGTGTTGTGTCCCATTTACTACCTCCTAGTTCTTTCATACCTGTATTGTCAAAAAAACTTGGATTATTTCCCATCACTTCTTTCCAAAGCTCTTGAGTAACCTCTGTTTCCCCTATTCGATATGCATCTAGTTTTACTTCATGAGGCAAGTTGTCAGATTCTTTTTTAGTTGGATCACCAACAGTTGCAATAGCTTCTGGTATATCTATCATTTTAAAGCTAATACTGTTTAGAGTGTAGGTTTTTCCTTCACATACTGGTTTGACATCATCTGAGTTTTGCCTTCGTGCAATACGAAAACCTAAATTAAATATTGAATAATCTGGATTTGAAGCATTACGCTGTGATCTTTTAGCATCAATGGCATCGTTAATTATGCTACCTCCACGTGAAGCTCTTGCTTCACCTGTCTCTTCTCCTGTATAGTTTTTTGGCATTGGAATAGGTAATGGAGCGGCCCAATCCCAGCACATTTCAAACACATTGCCACTCATATCATATAAGCCATAAGCATTAGCTTTTTTCTTTTTTACTTCATGAGTTTTATGTGTGGCATTAGACTTATACCATGCAAAATCTTCAAGTTCACTTTCGCTATCTGTTCCTGCAAACTGGTGATCAAGCCCGCCTTTTGCTGCCCATTCCCATTCAGCTTCCGTTGGCAAGCGAAACCCCATTTTGCTTCTATCCATAGTTGGCACTTCTTGTTTTCCCGCATCTTCTTTGGTGTAAACGTGATTATCAACCGTATAAACGCATTCATTTTCCCTTCCTGCGTCAACCCTTTTAGTAAGCTCGTTGCAAAAGGCAATTGCCAAATACCAATTGATGTTTTCTATAGGTCTTTTTTCTTGGCACTCACCTTCTACTATAGATGTGTCATAATTAACGTTTCCAAAATCTTTTCTTCCTGAGTTATCAAAAAAAGCGGGGTTTTCGCCCATTATTTCTTTCCATAATTCTTGAGTTACTTCGCTTTCACAGATGCTATATCCACTTAATTTGAGTTCATGTGGTTTATTCATCTTATTGTTACTATCTCCAAGTTTTGCTCTTCCTTCTTTTATGGCAATCATTTTGAAACTTATATTACCTACTTTGTATACCCCCTCATCTATAAAGCTTTGCGAAGGCTCATCTGGCGTGGGAACTATAGGAATGTCTTGATTTGTTGTTGTGTTCTTGCAACTGACTAAAGCTACTCCTCCCAACACCATAAATAAAGTAAGTATGCCAACAAGATATCTCAATCTTGAATTATTCATAATTTACTCCTAATAAAAAAATAGGAATTTGCAAAAGATTTTGCAAATTCCCATCACTTTTAGTTGCCTTTATAACTTGCAGACAACTCTAATACCTAAATCTAGTATAGAATCTGTAGGCAAACTTCGCATTCTATATGCTACTTTTGAATGATCTTTTGAATAAGCACAACTTCCCCCACGAACAACTCTATATTCTCCGGTTGTAGGCCCTGCATAGTTATTTTGCATATCCACATTAATATCACCATCCCAATCCCAGCACATTTCAAACACATTACCACTCATATCATATAAGCCATAACCATTAGCTTCTTTCTTTTTTATTTCGTGAGTTCTGTAGTTTGAATTTTGGTTAAACCAAGAATAGTTTTTAACAGTTTCTCCGTCGTTACAACCTGCCCAAATATGTTGCGTATTGCCACCTTTTGCAGCCCACTCCCATTCTGCTTCTGTTGGCAAGCGAAATCCTTTTTTGCTCACATCCATAATTGGTTCTTTCTTATTGGATGCATCTTCTTTTGTGTATATGTGTCCACCAGTAGTATACACGCATTCCGCTTCGCTACTTACTCTTTTGGTAAGTTCATTGCAAAAAGCAATTGCCAAATACCAATTGATGTTTTCCACAGGACGTCTGTTTTGTTCTTCCCCTTCTGCAACTTTTTTTTCTTTTTCCGTGCCAACAAAATGGCTTGGATTTTCGCCCATAACTTCTTGCCAAAGTTCTTGTGTTACCTCAGTTTCTCCTATAGCATAAGAAGTCAAGCCAATCGTGTGTATTGGATTACCCTCTACACTTTCATCTCCCAAAGTTGCAGCATTTGTGCTAGAAATGCCAATGGTTTTAAAAGTTATGTTACCCACTTTGTGTTCTTTTGTCTCAATAGTGGGAGTTAGCGGTAGATCTGGCTTAATGCTTTGAGTCTCTGCACCACAAGCTAGACGTAAACCTAAAAATTGAAGTGCTGGTATGTCATAACGCAAGCCTGCACGATAATAGGTGAGCATTTCAGTGGCTTTTGTCTCATAAGCTCCACCTCGTATTACACGTGCTATTCCAGATGAAGGACCTGTGTAATTATCTGGCATTTCAGTAGTAATATCTCCCCACCAATCACCACACCATTCAAAAACATTCCCATTCATGTCATATAAACCATACGCATTAGGTTTTTTCTTTTTAACTTCGTGAGTGTATCCTTCAGAATTATCTCTAAACCATGCATAATCTTTAAGAACCTCTTCGTCGTTACAACCTGCCCAAGAATCATTAGCTCCGCCTTTTGCCGCCCATTCCCATTCAGCTTCTGTTGGTAAGCGAAACCCTTTTTTCCTCATATTTGTTATAGGTCGCTTATCTTCTTTTGCATCATCAAGAGTGTAACAACGACCTTCAAGTGTATAAACACATTCACCATCATCACCTCCATTAACCTTTTTTGTAAGTTCATTACAAAAAGCTACAGCTTCAAACCACGTAATCCATTCAACAGGTCTTCTTAGTTGTATCTCTCCTTCAGATGGGGCTTTTTCTTCATCACTTCCATCAAAGTAACTTAAATTCTTTGGCATTATGGCATTCC
This sequence comes from uncultured Treponema sp., assembly GCA_905372205.1. Taxonomy (GTDB): domain Bacteria; phylum Spirochaetota; class Spirochaetia; order Treponematales; family Treponemataceae; genus Treponema_B. Next base: position 243 of record CAJPOH010000080.1, on the reverse strand, counting down.
ATAATTCTTGAGTAACTTCAGTCTCTCCTATCCAATAACTATCTAGTTTTATAGTGTGTTCTTTATTATCGCTTTGTGTTTCACTACCCAAAGTTGCATTAGCTCCTTCAATTAGAATCATCTTAAAATCAACACCTTGAACACTGTATTGTTTTTCAAGTTCATTCTCTATATTTTCATGAGTATTTACACTACCTTTGCAAGAACTATATAGCACAAAAAAGGAAATAGCAAAAAACACCA
>CAJPOH010000079.1 GCA_905372205.1 uncultured Treponema sp. | reverse complement strand
TCATATAAGCATCTAAAAAAACTAACAAAGTTTTTTTAGATGTATATGTTCAACAAAAGATGAGGAGTTTATTATGAAAATATTAGATAAAAGTATGGTGTGGGCTAGGGGAGTTCGTAGCTTATTGTGTTTATTGCTAGTAATTTTTGCAATTTCGTGTAAGCAAACGAATTTATCAGATGAAGTTATTTCTATTACGATTAAAGGTGATTCAAATTGCATAATTAACAAGCTAAACATAGTCAAGATTCAAAAGGGTTTTGCATGGAAAGATATTAAAAAAATTGCAGAAGCAACAATCACAGTAAAAGAAAATAAAGAAATAAAAGAGTGGAGACTTAATGATGCAAAAGGCGAAGTAATTAAAGATTCTAAAATCTTTGAAAAAAATGAGACTGTATGGAGTGTTTCTAAAGTTATAAATACAACGTATTTAGTGGAACATTGGCAAGAAAACATAATAGATGAGAACTACACAAAGTTAGAAACAGAAACAGAGAGGGGGGAAGCTGGAAGAGATAGTGAAGCAGTGGCAAAAGAATACAAAGGTTTTACTGCCCAAGCTATCACCCAAGAAAAAGTGAAAGCCGATGGCTCAACAGTAATTAAAGTGCTCTATAAAAGGAATATTATTTCTCTAATTCTTGATCTACAGGGAGGCAAAACTACAACAGAATTAAAAAATGAAGATGGTAAAAATGTTTTAGAAGGTAAGTTTGGGGCAAGCGTAAATGTGGAAAACCCAACAAAAGAAAACTTTGCTTTTGGTGGCTTTACACCTGAATTACCTAAAACTTTTTTGCTTGATGAGGACAAAAAAGAATATGTTGCACAGTGGGGAAAAGTAGTTAGGATTAACATAATAGAAGGGGATGAGAGGCTTGAGGTGAAAGAAAGCCAAGTTAGTTTTCTTCTTGAAAAAGCAAAAACTTTTGGTGATGTGAGAGCAAGCTTAGAAGAAAAGATTTCTCTAAAACCTATTTGGACGAGCGGGGACTATGGGATATATGACTTTAGGCGTGAAAACTATGAAGGTGAAGAGATAAAAGATGATAGCCCAGTGGAAGATGGCATGAAAGTGTACCCTCGCTCAAATTATATAAAATTTAATTGGGGTGGCAAACACAAGAATGTGATTTATGGTTGCAATGGCGAAAAGCCTAGAGGTAAGATAATAATTCCAACAAAGACTATAAGACTAAATTATGTTCCATTTGTCTATGACCCTTTCGCAGGAGATAATAAAAGAGGTTTTTTATATTGTACTGAATTAGTGTCTGTAGATTTTACAGGGTGTAAGAATTTAGAAACTATTAGTACTGATGCTTTTATGTCTTGTACTAAATTAGAGTCACTGAATTTTACAGACTGTAGTAAATTAAAAAGATTCCAATTTGGTGATAGGGATTGCAGAAGATTCAAAAGTTTAAATTTAAAAGGATGTACTGAATTGACGGATCTTCAACTTTATGGAGGATATGGGTTTGGAACTATAAATCTAACAGGGTGTAATAATTTGATTTCTATTAGTATTACCGGGGCTTCTATACGAAGTATTGATTTATCTTCATGTCCAAAGCTAAGTAGCGTTGATTTCCGCCTCTGTGGCTTTATTGACAGTGTGAATTTAACGGGATGTACTGAATTGACTAATATTGATATCTGTTCTGGAAGCAGTATTACCAGCATTGATTTATCACCATACAAAAAGCTCAAGAAAGTTCATTTTTGTGAAAACAGCAGTCTTAAAAATGTAGACTTATCAGGTTGCACTGCATTAGAGAAAATTGATAAACGGTGCATTGTGAATTGCAAAAATGCTGAAGTTAAGCTTGGTAAAAATATAAAAGGAATAAGGGAAGATGCTTTTGGCGAGAGCTATGATTATATTTGCAAAAAAGTGCTTGTTCCAAATGAAACAATTAAGCAATTGGTGAAAGATTCAGGATATCCAGAAGATAGAATTGAAATATATAATTAAACTAGCATGCAATAGAAATTATTTGTCATAGATATCTGGTAGAAAACTTCGCTTTCCTTTTGATGAAAAAGGAAAGTGAAGTTTGTAAAAAAAATGCAAAAAGTGCTAACTGAAATTTATGGCAATATTCCTCATCCTTGTAGTGTTTTTGTACATAAAGCAAGGTTCCTGACTAGGATCAGTTAAAGAGAAAGTATCTAACAATATTTATAATGCGGAATCCCTGTATTACACAAAAAAGTTCTTGACAATTAAAGATTATATAGTTGATAATAGGATTTATATAAGATATTTTATATGAAAAATATTATTTTGATGATATCATCTTTTTTGTTTATGCTTTTGATTTTTGTAGGCTGTAAACAAAATACTGACATTAAAGATGAGGAAATAATTGAGTATAAGGTGAACTACTTTTCTCCTAATCACGCAGATATTTCTTGCAAAATGGGGGAAAAGGATGTACTAAATGGTTCAACTGTAAAAGTTAATAGTATTTTGGTGTTCACTTTGCATCCTCAAAAAAATTATGAAGCTGATCAGTGGTGTATAGAAGGAAATACTCTCACACAAGGTGGTAATAAAGAAGAGAGAACTTGCACAGTGAAAGTAACTAGTGATATTACGATAACATGTAGCGTGAAATGCCTATTACAAGATGGGTTTGATGCTACAACAGGAAACTGGGTTTTGGATGGTATTATCTTCAAAATGAAAGATATTCCTGAAGCAAAGGATGAAGTGTTAGGAAATGAAGCAGAAGAATCAGACAATAAGGCTCACAAAGTGACACTTGATGCATTCGCTATGGGTGAAACTGAAGTTACGCAAGAACTTTATGAAAAAGTAATGGGGATAAACCCATCAATATGCAAAGATGAAATAGAAGGTGAGAATACAGAGAAAAAACCTGTTGAATATGTTACATGGACTGATTGCATTGCTTTTTGTAATCGTCTTACCCAAATGATGCCCGGTTTAGGAGACTCTTATTGTGTGTATTATAGCGATCCAGAATTACAAAATATCTACACAATAGAAGATGCGAAAGAACTTATAGAGCCACATCCGAATTGGAGTAGGAATGGTTTTAGGCTTCCAACTAGCAACGAATGGGAGTGGGCAGCACGCGGAGGTGCAAAGGATGAGTATTGGGCAGGTACGTCAGACGAAAAAAAAGTTGGAGACTACGCTTGGATAGATACTAATTCAGGACACACCACTCACGAAGTTGCAAAGAAGTTGCCTAATGGTTATGGCTTATATGATATGTCGGGAAATGTTGTGGAAAGATGTTGGGATTGGTATCAAGAAAATATACCTACAACTCCTTCGATAAATCCCACAGGACCGAAAACTGGAGACCTGAAGATTGCAAGAGGAGGCGGAGCTGGTATTGAGTTTGATAGTGCAACTGTAACACATATTATAAATATTTCACCTGGTCATCGAATCTGGTTTGCAGGTTTTAGAATAATGAGAAAGAAATAAAAATGTTATTAAGCCTGTTTTTTAAGGAGGACATGTTATGAAGAAAATAATTAAATTAGTTATCTTTTCACTTACTCTTTTAGGTTTGTTCGGATGTAGACAGAGGCATAACGCTGGTGAGGACGAAAGCAAAAGTTTTAAGATTACATTCGAAAATCCACAATTTGGAACTCTCTCCGCGAAAAAGAAAGACGGTTCTACTTTTACAAGTGGACAAATGGCAAAAGAAAATGAAGTGCTTACTTTTGTAGTTACTCCAAGTGCAGGACACGTTGTGGATGCATGGAAAGTTGCAACGCAAGATAAAGATAATTCTAATAAGGCTAACCTAGTTGTAACGTGCGAAGCGACTGTTTCTGTCAAATTAAAAGCTAGAAAATATAAAGTTAGTTATGGTGTGGAAGGTGGGCATGGCACTCTTAGTGCCATGCAAGGTGCCGTGCCTATAAATAATGGTGATACTGAAGTAAGTGGTTCTGTTGTTTTTACAGCCACACCAGATGCTGGCTATAGAGTGAAAGAGTGGAAACTTGAAGGTGGAACTAAAAGCTCTGGTGGAAATCAAGAAGATACTACAATGGCTGTGTTAGTTAACTCCAATGTTGATGTTAAGGTAATCTTTGAACTCAAAAAACATACTATAAAGTTTGCTGTGGAAGGTGATGGTGGTAAGATAGAAGCAAAGGTCGGAGGTGCAAGAATAACTTCTAATGAAAGTTTTGACTATAATACTGTTGTAGTTTTTACCGCAATTCCTAGTGATGCAAAACACGAGGTGAACGCTTGGACCATTACAGGGGAGACGAAAGTTGCTGGTGGGAATAATGGAGATAAAACACTTACCATGAAAGTTATGCAGGATTTGGTAGTGAAAGTAACATTTAGGGAGAAAGCTTTAGGCTACACTGTTTCTTTTGGTGTTGAAGGTGAAGGTGGAAAAATTAAAGCACAGCTTGAAGGAATGGCAGAAACTGAAAACTCTCCAATTACAAATGTGCCACGAGGGAAGAAAATCACATTTACGGCAATTCCAGATGATGGTTTTAAGGTGAATGAATGGACAGGAACTGCAGTTGAAGAAGGAGATCCCAACACTACAGCAACTTTGGAAGTTGTAGCTAATTCAGATGTAAAGGTGAGCTTTGCAAGCTTAAAACTCAAATGGAAAATCAAAGATGGCGTGCTTTTAGGATATGAAGGTGATGCTCCTATGGGGGATGTGAAGCTTCCTGATAATATAACAGAGATCGCAACTGATGCTCTGAATGGTTGCAAAGATATCACCAAAGTAACATGTCCTGCGACACTTAAAAAGATTTGTGCGAGTGCTTTCATAGATTGTAAAGGTTTGCAAGAACTTATTTTTCCGCAAGATTCTGTGTTGGAAGAAGTTGAGATAGGAGCGTTTACGAGATGTACAGCATTAAAGAAATTCCATATCCCAAAAACTCTAGTAAAAATTAATGGAAGAGCATTTGCAGGTTGCACGAGTTTGAATGATGTTACTGTGGATGCTGACCATCCTAATTTTTCTGCTGAAAGTGGCATAATTTACGATAAACAAAAAATAAATATTATTTTTGTAACTGCAGGTATAGTAAATGCAAATATTGCTAACACGGTTAAAAAGATTCCAAATTCTGCTTTTGTGGACTTACAAAAGCTTGAAACGGTGGTAGTGCCTAGTTCTTGTGTGGAGATAGGAAAATATGCATTTGCCGATTGTTCTAATCTCAAAACAGTAACCTTGCCTGATGAGTTAAAAGAAGGCGGAAGTTTTGCATTCCAAAACTGTGTGAAGCTTGAAGCTATTGTGTTTGGAACAAAACTTGAGGCCATAAACATGAGTATGTTTCAAGGGTGTTCTGCATTGGCAAATATTACTATAAAATCTACTGAGCTTGAAGTTATTTCAAGTTTAGCTTTTAAGGGCATTAAAGAAAATGCAAAGTTTAAGGTATTGAAAGGGAAAGGCATAAAGCAAATGCTTTTGAAATGCAAAAGTGATATTAAAGAAGCACAAATAGAAGAAGTTGATAATTTTTAAGTATTAAGAAAAACCTAGCTAGACATGTTGTGTTTACATCTCGTCGCCACTCCTCCTTTAGGAGTGGGGGCTATGCCGTCAGTTTCTAGCTTTAATCACTACTCCCCTAACTAGATGTAAACACAACATGTCTAGCTAGGTTTTTCTTAAT
>CAJPOH010000078.1 GCA_905372205.1 uncultured Treponema sp. | reverse complement strand
TCATAGTTTTCATCATATTAACTCCACCCATAATGCTTCCTATAGTTATAAAGAAAGCTAAAAAACCAACCAAGGCTACAAAGTTTTCAAGCCCTATTTCTTTTTTGAAAGTACATTTATCCATACTTCTCCCCTACACTATTATTAAAGAGGTTGCTATCCCCTCTAAGTAATAAAATTAATTTGTAAAAACAGCCCTATAAGCTGGATCATACATAGATTCTAGTACAACAGAAGGAAGATAATATTTTCCTTCGTATACACTAGTTGCTTCAAACATAAATTGCTTTTCTTCTCCACTTGAAAGAGAAAAATATGTGTATATATGTGTGTCTTGTATGTCTTGATAATCATAATTTTGTCTAGTTGTAGAAATGTCTACTATTCTGTTGTTAGAAATTTCTAAGCCAGTAGGAATTGGCAAACTCAAAACCAGATCGTCAAGTTTCACATTGCTTTTGTTTTTTGCTTTAACAAAAACAAAGAATCTATCACCTTTTTTGATATCCGTTAAATCAATTATTTCCATATTAAGATTTTTGGGATCATCAATATTTGAATCTCTATTGCTTTTCATATAGCTAACATCTAAGGAAAGCCCTCCCTTTTCTTCTCTTTTTTCGCTTCCCTGAGGCAATGTTGACTTTGCTAACAAGCTAATATAAAGGGATTCATCATTTAGATTTTTTATTTTTACGCTTTGAGTATTTTCCTTTGTAATTTTAAGAGGCAATACTTTGCTAGTCATTTTTAATACAATATCTTGTTTTTCATTTTTAGTTGAAACAGCTACATTGAGAGATGAAGATTTTTTGTAATTATAATAAGGAGCTAAAGCTATCAAAATGTTTGCAATTTCATTAGTAGAAAGATATTCTCCTGAGCTACTAGCCCCTGCCAAAGCTAAAATACAATTATTAACTTTGTCATTTCTTTCTTCTAGCAATGTGTAAGTTTGTAACTGCATGGCTACATCACGCAAAGAAGAGGCATAATTTTGTAGTCCTCGTTTATTATGTTCAAAATGAAGTGATAAATTAGAAACAAGATTTTTTCCAACATCTCTTTTTCCTAAAAGGATATAAGCGTTAGCTAAAAGAGAGGAGGCTAGGTGAGAGAGTTCATCAGATGTTCTGAATTTATTCATAGATTGTAAATCACCACGTCCTGCTAAAGCTAAAACATAAAGACGGTAGGCTTGGGTTTCTGGGTTATTTCTATAGCCTGGCACCCAAGATTTTGCTTGCAAGCTTTGATATTCAAGCGATTTTTTATATAAAGAATCTTCAACACTAAAGCCCATTTTTTTAGCTTCGACCATAAAATGAAAGGCATAAATGCTTGCCCAAGAAGATACATCATTTCTTTGAGGCCAATACGAAAAACCTCCACTTGATGTTTGATAAGAAGGATATCTTTGTAACACAGATGTAATACTTTCTTTTCGTTTTTCTGCTTCTTCAGTCTGAAGTTCTAAAAACTTTGGTAAATAAAGCTGTGAGAAAGCTTTTGAGGTGATTTGCTCCAAACATCCTGATGGATATTCAAGAAGGTATGAAAGACGGTTCTCAAGCCCTAAGGAAGGAAAGCGAGAAATTTCAAGTGAAAGCTCTCTAGTTCCTTCTTCGCCAGGCAAGTCAATAGTCAATACTTTTTCTTCTTGCCCCTGTAATAGCTCATTTTTCATGTTTATATAAGGAGTGCCACGAGAAAGGGTATCTATTTCTATGGAAGATGTTGCTTTTAATGAAGAACTTCCTCGTCCTTCAATAGTGAATGTAGTTTTTCCCTTTTTCTCTGCTTTTACATTAAAGCTTATCATCTCATTTTGCAAAGCCCCAACGGTGACGGTCTTTTCTTGATTCATTGAAATGGAACCTTCGCCTTTAAGACTAACCTTTATGTTTGCTTGCTTTTCTGTGCCATTAAACACTGTAATAGGCACTTCCATATCCTCTCCAATTCCTAGAGTTCTTGGAAATGTAGGAAGAACTATTAAAGGACTCGTAACTTTAACGCTTTCTTCTTTAACTCCATAGCTTACACCTTCTGTTGCTACTAGCATAAGACGCACAGCACCCATATATTGTGGCATTTCAAATTCAATAGTTTTTTCTTGTTTTGCATCTAGTTGATATGGACCTAAGAGAAGAGCAACACTCTTAAAACGTTCAGCTTTTTTGCTTCCGCCTTCTGCTTCTTCTTCAAAGCCAGAGCCTCCAATTGCAAGAAGAGTTTCAATTCTTCCATTAAATGCACCACTAATAGAATTAAACATATCATAAGATGCTAAAGATGATGCCTCTTTCCTATAAAAATGATTCCATGGGTTTGGCATCTTAAAATTATTAATGCCAAGTAACCCCTCATCAACTACAGCAACAGTGAAAAACATTTTTCTGCCATTTTGTTCTTTTACGTTAAAGCTATTTTTTTTGTTTGCTTCAAATCTATCTTTCACTAAAATAATAGGAGAAAGATGGCTTTTTTCATCTTCTATTTTTATAGGGACTACACCATAAAGCCTTATTGGAAGACTATTTTTTACGTTCTTATATGGTTGAACCAAACTAACGTGGACATAAACATTGGGTGTCATGCTCTCTGTAGCTTTGAAAGTATATTTGCAATTCTCTCCAGTTCCCCTAATAACCTTGTGTTCTATCACCTTGCCAGCTTTTTCTAGTGTTATGTATGCAAAGGAATCTTTAGCTGATGGAAAGGAAACTTGCACCTCTTCTCCAGTTTTATATTTTTCTTTTTCTGACTGCAAAACTAGGATTGTTTCTGCCCCAGCTTCGCCTGAAGAGCGAGCTGACCAATAGGGAGTGTCCACATAAAAAACACTTGATGCTACATGCCCACCTTCTTCATCTTTTGCAACTAGTAGATATCGTCCCCAGTCTTCATCCTTTATGTTGAAAGACCACTTTCCTCTTCCATCAACGGTTTCAATTCTGGCACTTATTTTATTAGTGATAGAAGAACTAGAAGAATAAACACTCTCTGTATAAGCATCTCCTTCCCACCACCATTTCCAATCAAGACGATATACATCAATGGAAATTTTCCTATTCTGTTTAATTAAGTTCCCATCTTTGTCAAGAACTACAAAGCTTACTGTGTTATCTTTGTCTGTATACAGAAGATCATCTCTATAATAATCATCACTTTTTGGAAGGAGAAAACCAACATAAGCAGGGTATGGAGAAAAATCTAAGACTTTATTTTCAGTTGAAAAGACTCCTGAATTTTCATATACCCTTGTTTCACACACTGCTTTTAATTTTCCCGGTGCTTTTTCTATATTTATGGGTAACCTAATGTTAGCAACTCCTGCTTCATCCAAAGAACCTTGCCACAATCTTTCATTCGTGTTAGAAAAGTTATTGTGGTAAGCAATAAAAGAATATTGCTTGTAGTCTTTAAATGGATTTTGGTCAATGACATATCTTGCATCAAGCTCTGCTTTAAGATGAGAAGCTTTAGCACCGTGTAACCATTGGCTAGAAAGAGTTATGCTATTATTTCCATTTTTTAGATAGCTATCTGGTTCAAGATTTACAAAAAGCCTATTTGGAATAATGCTTTCGATTTTTATGTCTTTTTGCCAAACATTGCCACCTAGTTTGACTCTTGCAGTGTATGTGCCAGTTTTTGCATCTTGAGCTGTTTTTGTGTCAATCCTATATATTCCTCCAATTGAAGAATTAAGTATTTGACGATCAACTTCTGTTGAAAGAACATCAGAAAGTGTAAACTCTAATGGAATATCTTTAGGAAGCGTATTTTTTGCATCTTGTAGTATAAAGCATAAATGGATATCGTCTCCTGGTCGCCAAATGCCACGCTCTCCATATATGTAGCCTTTAAGTCCTTCCTTTGAAATCTCTCCATCAACAGCGAAATGAGCTGTTGACATTTCAGAGCCTTCATTTACTTTGAGATATGCAAAGCTTCCATCTTTTTCTGCTTGAAGAAAAAAAGCATCTTTTGCATTTTCAAAAATAGTAACACCTTCTTTGTTTGTTTTGCTATTTGCAATTTCACGTTGAGCAAAGCTAAAGATTTTAACATTTGCTCCTTCAACCATCTTGCCTGTTCTTATGTCGCATACTCTAGCAGAGATCGCCCCCATAACATCTTTTTTTGCCATTAAAGATATGTTTGAAACTAAAATATCTTTTTTAGCAACTAAGTCGTAATTATATGATGCAAGATAAAAAGCTGGATGGCATGGATTATTTCTTTGAGACCAAAAATTATTATTTTCTATAGCTGCTCTGTGTTTATTCCAATATTCATTTTGTGCTTCCCATGAAGATGAGTAAAACTTTGCTTGAGGAAAAGGAAGATGAGAAAAGTCAGTTTCAGGGTTTTTAGGCTTATACATACTATCTTCTTTTGAGAAAGCAACTTGAAGATTGAACATTCCTGTAGGAAACTTTTTCACTAACTCTGTGATGTCTACAGCTCTCACTACCTCACGATTTTTCATGTCGTCTTTCCATTCAAACTGAAAGCTACCTTCCCAGCAAGGCTCTCCAACGGGTTCAAGGTAGTGTTCTTCTCCTAATGCATTTTCTTGAAAGAATTGAAGCATATTATGCCCATACACATTTATGGCACGCATGTATATGCCTTTTATGTTTTTGGTTTTAAGTAAAACTATTGCATTGTCCTTTGAAGGCACTATGTTTCCTTTTGTTTCAAACTGGACTGTTGGAATATCAAACGAATCTTTTAAAACAAACGTATAGTCATTTTTTGAAAACTGCCCATTTGCACTTCTTGCACCTTTTAAGATGGTAACTTGAATATTATCTGGCCATGAAGAAACGTTGTTATAAAGCTTTAATATGTTTTTTTCTGCTTTTAAGTAGCAAGTGAAATCTGTCTCACTAACCATGGAAATTAAAGTGCTAAAATCTTGAGATTTGTCTAATTGTTCTGAAAAACTAACAGCTACAGTGTTCCCATTTTCCACCTTATATGAAGTAATTTCAAAATTATTTTTTCCCAATACACTGAATGTTTTAGAATCCTTATCTTGAGCATCTAAACTAGTCATGTCGTAGGAAACAATATAGGAAACATCATGATCTTCCTTCTTTATGCCTTTGATAGAAAGAAAATACGAAGAGCTTTCCCCATCTTGAACCACATCGATGGAGACATCCTTAGCATCTTTACCATCTTCTCTTTTTACACTGAACGCTTTTTTAAGAAGCTCTGTGTCAATAGGAATATCAGATTCTACAGTGCCTGCAATTTCTATGTTTCCGTCTTTTTCAATCTTGATTGGCTCAAAGTCAACATAAAAGTGAGCAGGAGAGACAAGAAAGTTTTTAATAAAACCTTTTTCGCCTTTCTTCCCATCGACTAAAAGTCCTATATCCACTGACATTTTAATTTCACTTCCTCCCTCGTAAGGAGAGGAAGGAGAAAAAACAAATGTTCTATCATCAACAAAGCTGTATGAACCGTCTAGGCGTGGACTGAAAATAATGGCTTTTTTTGCATTGTCTTTGTATTTTACATCTTCTAAAAACACAATCTTGATTGGGTCAAGTCTTGCAATGCTTGATGACGAAATGCTCTCGATGCTTTCATAAGATTCTGTTAGAAAGCTATCTTTTTCACTACAACAAAATAGCGAGAATGCCAGAAAGGCAAAAATAATGATATTATGT
>CAJPOH010000077.1 GCA_905372205.1 uncultured Treponema sp. | reverse complement strand
AAGAAATAAATAATGCTTTCATGTTTTGCTTTGGCTGGAAAAAAAGATTTGGTTTACTTAAAGTTTTTCTGATTGTATTTTTTTTGTTTTCTTGTAGGACATTAAAAAAAATAGATTTTGATAGTTACCAAAGTGATGTAGTTACCAACTTATCTATGAGTAAGATGGAAGCAAGTGTTAATAAAAAAGATGATTTAATGTTAGAAATAGAAAAGGCTTCATACAACTCGCTAACAAACGTTATCAAAAATATTCAAGACAATCCTGCAAGTTTAGAGAGTAAGGATAAATTTCACCTATATTTAGCTATTTCTTTAATGAATGAGTTATATCCTTATAGTAAAATTAATTGGCAAATTCCTAAATATTCAAAAAAAGATGAGTATGCAAAAGGTTTTGAAAGTGTAAAAAAACATGAATATCCATACAACATGCCAAAAAATGATTTCTTTTCTACAATTATTCCATCTTTTTTACTTCTTAAACCAAATTTTCCTAAAATGTTTAAGGAAGATGCATTACAAAGAATTGAAACAGCAAAAGAACAAAATTCATTTTCTCCTCTTCCATATTACTTAGAAGGTGTTTTTTACGAAAAAGAATACAATATGTTAAAAGCCTATAGTGCTTACAAAAAAGCTTTTTCGCTTGATTCATCTTTTTATCCTGCTCTCTTAAAATATGCAAAATTATCAAACACATTAGGACACCCTGAACAAGCAATTAAAACATTAAAATTGTTGCCATCAGAATATCAAGACAAAGAAGAAGTTTTGTTTTTGAATGCCTTTGCATATATAGGCATAAAAGATTGGACAAAAGCAAACCCATATATTGAACGTCTTTTAAGTATGGAAATTACTGAAGGAGAAAGTCTTTTTGAAAGAGTGAAGCTCCTGATGGAAAGAGGGGAATATATGAGAGCTAATTCACTCTTAAATATATATACAACTAAAAACAAAACAGATAAAACATATCTTCTCTTAAAAGCTAGAATTGCAAAAGAATGGAATAAAAATGACAAAACTGCAATTCAATATCTTTCTCAAGCTTATACATATTATCCTGACGATTTTGAGGTTTTGCTTGAATGCACCAACCTCTGTTTTGATGCAAATACTAATATACAAGGAATTGCTAGCGACGATTTTATTGCAAAAATATTAACAATTGATAAAGAAAATGTTCAAACTATTAAGCTATTGTTAAAGAGAGAAATAAAAAAAGAAAATTGGCTTAAAGCAGTGGAAATTGGGGAAGACCTTGTGAAAAGAGCTAAAACAAATGAGCATAATGAGCTTTTGGTTAAAGCATATTTAGGAAATGGGCAATATAATGAAGCATTGCTTATTGCTAGAAATTTGTATAATTCCGAAAATTCACCGTCTAATGAACTTTTTTCTGACTATCTTGAAGCCCTTTATAAAACTAATAGCTCTGCTTTGTTGAATCAAATTATTAATCAAAACTTAAACAGTTCAAAAGGTGAGAAAAAATCAATTTTGTATTATTATAGTGCAATGTTAACTACTAGAAATTCTACTAGACATCTTTCTTTGTTACGTTCTGCTCTTTTGACAAATCCTAGAAACGAAGATGCGTTATTTGCAATGTACCAATGGTATTTTATTGCAAAAGACTATAGGAATGCACAATTTTATTTAAGGCAGGCTATAGGAATAGAGGGGGGGAACAATAGAAAGTATTTGAGACTTTATGAAAATTTAAATCAATTGTTAGGATTGTAATAAAAATATATAATGGATACCGGAGGAGAGTGGTTATGTTTGTATGTGATCTTTGTGGATATGAATATGTGAGTGAAGTGGGAGATGTGGAAAATGGTATTGCTCCTATGACTCATTTTGAAGATTTGCCTGAAAACTGGGTTTGCCCATGGTGCGGAGCAGGAAAAGATTATTTTCTAAAAATGTAATAAAGATATAGTGGGGTAATGTAATGAAAAAAGAACATTTTATGAGTTCGATAGGCTATGATGGCATGATGGCAGTGCTTGATAAAAAGAGTTTCAAAAACAATGCAAAAAAAACTCTTAAAGAATTGTTGGAAGAAGGTTCATATAAGGTGGCTGCTGCTATGGCAGTGTATGATGATTCTGATGAAGAAAAAGAAGAGGTAATAGCTCATTACAATCAAAAAAGTAACTCTCATTATACAAAAGAACAAATAGGTCGTCTTTTTGGAGTTGCTAAGATTAATGTTAAAAAAATATTGATGCTCTAATTCAGATGGAAAATTCTCTTATAATTTTGGGTAGCACAGCAACAGGCAAAACACGTCTTGCAGTGGAAATTGCAAAAAAGGTGCATGGCGAGATTATATCTGCAGATTCTAGGCAGGTATATAGAGGGCTTGATATAGGCTCTGGTAAAGACTTAAAGGAATATCAAGGTGTGCCATATCATTTGATTGATATAAGAGATTTAAAAGATGAGTATAATGTTTTTTCGTTTCAGCAAGATGTGTATAAGGTTTTTCCTGAAATAATTAAAAGAGGAGCTTTTCCGATAATTGCAGGTGGCACTCCTCTCTATATAGATGCAATAGTAAATTCCTATGAATTATTACCTGTCCCAATTGATAATGATTTTCGAAAATCTATAGAAAAAAGTTCCTTGCAGGAACTTCAGAGCATGTTATTAAAATTGAAAATGGATATTCATAATAAGACAGACCTAGAAAATAGAGAACGTCTTGTGAGAGCTATTGAAATTGAAAAATATAAAAAACAAAATCCTAATCTTTTAGAAAAACTTAGAGAAGAAAGACCTTTGATAAAACCTAAAATTATTGGAATTAATTTTGAAAAAGAAGAATTGGCTCGTCGCATATATAAAAGGCTTATTTCTCGAATTGAAGAAGGAATGATTGAAGAGGTGAAAGCTTTGCATGACGAAAAAATGATAGAATGGGAATATCTTGAGAGTTTAGGTCTTGAGTATCGTTTTACTTCTATGTATCTTCAAGGAAAAATCAAAACAAAAGAGGAGTTTATAGAAACTACTTTTAGGCATATCTGTAAATTTGCTAAAAGACAAAAAACATGGTTTAGAAAAATGGAAAGGCAAGGAGTTAAAATTGAATGGCAAGAGAACTCTCTATAGAAACGAAACTAGTAATAACCTATCAACGAAGGACAACGCAAAGGTGCATCCCTCGCATTGCCCTCTTCTAAAAATCATAGATGCAACTCAAAAAGATTAATGATTTAGCTGCAAATATATATGATCCGCTAAGCCAAAGCCTGCATTCTTTGTTAAACTCCTATTGAGTTCATCATACATCATATCTTTATACATCTTAGAAGCAAAAGATTCATCTCCTGCTAAAGTTTTCCCTGTTAATGTGGAACGCATTGAATCTGTCATAATCTTTACAAAATAAGATTCAAGCTCGAGAGATTTTTCGTATAAAACACTAGTCTTGTCTATTGTTCTAACATGTTCATCCCCTTCTGGTGAATACTCCTTATATGATGAGCGAGCCATACCTTGAGGCAATGCGTTCCTATCATTAGGCGTGGGATTTTCAATCCTGAAAGAAGAAACATAGTCCCCATTTAGCATGGAAGAAAAGCTAGGAGCTACTTCTTTACTACTAACATCCCCTCCTAATCCTCTCATCACATCTGCAAAGGAAGGCGAGCCTCCCTCATCATTTCCAACATTCTTGTAAGGAGCTTGAGAAGCAAAACTACCAACGGAAGAAAACTCATTTAACAAAGACAGTTTCATAAAAGCCTAGCCCTTATCGTTTTAATCCTACAGCAGTGCCTAACATACTATCGCTTGTTTGAATTGCTTTTGAATTAAATTCGTAAGCTCTTTGAGCTACAATCATATTTACCATTTCACTCACCGTAGAAACATTAGACATTTCCAAAAACTTATGCTCTGTCTTACCAAAACCAAAAAAGCCAGGACGACCAGGAATGGCTACACCTGAAGCTGGAGTCTGTCTAAACAAATTACTTCCTTCTGCAGAAAGACCAGCATTATTTTGAAAGCGATATAATTCAATTTGTCCTACTTCAATTGGGTCATCAACATCAGCCACTTTGACTGTAACTCTTCCATCCCTACTAATAGCTATTGTGCTTTCCCTATATCCTTCAGGAAAAATAATTTCAGGCAAAACTCTAAGTCCGTTTGATGTTACAAGTTGACGTTGTTCATCAACTTTGAAAGAACCATCACGTGTATAAGCATAAGTGCCATCATATTGCAAAACTCTAAAAAAACCTTCACCTTGTATTGCCACATCACTTATAACTCCAGTTTGTTGCAAAGAACCTTGCTCAAAAATACGTTGTGTGGCTGCAAGCCTAGCACCATGACCTAATTGCACTCCAACAGGAGTTACAGTGTCTTCTGTTGCAGGTGTTCCTGCTGCCTTCACTGTTTGATATAATAAGTCTTCAAACTCTGCTCTTTGTTTTTTAAAACCAGACGTATTAACGTTTGCCAAGTTGTTTGCAACAGTATCAATATTTGTCTGTTGTGTATTCATTCCTGTTGCTGCTGTCCATAAACTTCTAACCATTGTTCTCCCCCCTTTAAGCCTTAACAACTTCATTCCATAGTTTTCCCATCATATTATCTACGGAATGCACACATTTTTGATTGGCTTCATAAGCCCTATTTACTTCTATCATTCTAACCATCTCATTTACAACATTCACATTTGAAGCTTCCAAAAAGTTTTGGATTACGTGTGGACGAGCAGGACCTTCTGCTGCAATTGCTTCACCTGTAATTTCGTTTGGAAGATAAAAACTACTTCCTTTCTTTTCAAGATATCTATCGTTTTCAAATTCAACAATCTTTAAGCGGTCAACAAACTTAGAATCTGCTTCAGGCTCTGTGATAGGACGAGCAAAAATACGTCCGTCAACATCGATTGTGTATTCCATATCTTGCAAGAAAATATACCCATCCTCACCCATTACCGGATAACCTTCTTTTGTTTCAAGATAGCCTTCAACACCTATTAAAAAATTTCCATTACGTGTGTATTGTTCACCTTGAGGTGTGCTAACAGCAAAAAAACCCTTACCATCTAAAGCTATGTCAGAAGGAGAGAATGTTTGTTTTAGTGAGCCTTGTTCAAACTCAGTGAAAACCTCATTTGTTTCAACACCAAGCCCTAGCTTTCCAATAATTGGAGCCATATCAACTGAGCCAAAAGGATGACGCAAAACGCCATCGTCATTAAGACGCCTTAAAAGCAATTCGGGAAAACTCTTTTGAAAAGAGACATCTCGCTTAAAGCTTGTAGTGTCAACGTTTGCTAAATTATTAGAAATAACGTCCAACTGCCTTTGTTGTGCCAACATACCACTTGCTGCAGTGTACCAACCTCTAACCATAACAGTACCTCTTAAAATGGAAATTCATTGTAGATAATCGGTATTTCACATAAAATATTAAGAGAAAAATAAAAAGTTTGCTGTAGAAGCTATAAATCCAAGGAAGATGACCTTTGGCATCTAAGGCAAATAATGCGATATTAAGGAAAGACTGATTAAACGTTCCGCCTAGTAGCTTTCGCTAGCACTAGCCTAGCTTTAATTCATGCGGTTTCCTAACTCCAATAGAATGACCAAGCAATGCTGTACAGAATACGGACGCAATATAGCGGGATTTGCCCCTCGTTGCTGTACAGCAACGCCTCGCGATAT
>CAJPOH010000076.1 GCA_905372205.1 uncultured Treponema sp. | reverse complement strand
TCCCATGGGTGGTTATTGCGGAATGAAAGGTGAGAAGGCTTTTGTTAAAGCTTTGGAAGAAAACTTATCAACAATTCCAAAAGAAGAAGGTGGACTATACAGTGCATCTCCTATTAAACGAATATTGATTGCGTTTGCTGGGCCTTTTGCAAACTATATTTCGGCTGTAGTGTGTTTTGCAATAATTAGTTCAATGGGAGCTACTTATCACACATATTCAAATACTATAGCACCAATACATTGCTATGATTCCAGCGTTTTAACAAGTGCAAAAGAAGCTGGATTGCAGATTGGAGATAAAATTATAGAGATTAATGGAAAAAAAACTACTAATTTTCGTGAAATAATGCTTGAAGTTGTGACAGCGGCAAATAAGCCACTGATGTTCAAAATTGAAAGAGATGGAGTAGTTTTTGAAAAAAAGATAACACCAAAACTAAACCCAAAAACAGGCTCAGGACTCATAGGTATTTATCCTTTTGTCAAGTTAAAAATTGAAGACATTTCTTCAAATGGAGCTTCTTACAATGCAGGTTTAAAAAAAGGCGACATAATAAGAAGTATTAACAAAAAAAATGTAGACAATACTATTGAATTGCAAGAAGAGCTGAATAGTCTTTACGAAAGTCAAGTAGAAAAGACAACCATTGAAATTGAGCGTGAAGGAATTGTGCTTGAAAAAGAAATTTACATTGTTCGTCTTGAAAAAGGTGGGGTTGATTTAGGACTTTCTTTTCAAAGTCAAAAAGTAGTTGTAAGGGCTACTGGTTTTTTTTCTAGCATAGTACAAGGTTTTGTTAAAACACATGAAACAATCTTACTCACGTTCAAAGGCTTCGCTCTGCTTTTTAAGGGAATAGATTTAAGGCAGGCAGTTTCTGGTCCTTTGCGTATTACCCATATGATAGGAGACGTAGCTCAAGAAGGCTTTAAAAGTAGCATGGCAGAAGGGTGGGCAAGTCTTTTATCATTTGTTGCTATAATATCAATCTCTCTTTTTATTATGAACTTACTTCCAATTCCTGTACTTGATGGTGGCTTAATACTCCTATCACTTATTGAAGCTGTTTTGCGACATGAAATCTCACCTAAAATAACATATCGCGTGCAGTTTATAGGCTTTGCTTTTATAGCTTTGCTATTTGCTTTTGCAATGGTTGTGGATGTTTTGTTTTTTATTGGATGAAAGAAGAGACTCTTTACGAAAAAGTTAATTCAATACCTTAACTTTTAAGGAGAAAGTATTTATGGAAAACGTAGACATAGAATCTCTTTTGCCTCATAGAAAACCATTTTTGTTTGTTGACAAACTTCTCTATAATGGAGAAGCGGGAAGTGCAAGTCTTTATACGTTTAAGGAAGATGAATTCTTTTTTCAAGGTCATTTTCCAGATTATCCAATAGTGCCAGGGGTAATTTTAGTGGAAACAATGGCACAAGCAGGTGGCATGGCATTGCTTCAAAGGGGTAGCATTCCAAAGAAAAATCCTTTTTTTCTAGCTTCCATAATAAAAGCAAAGTTTAAAATGCAAGTACATCCAAATACAACAGTGAAAATTGAGATTAAAAATTTAAGAATATCTGAAAACATGATCCGCCAATCAGGCAAGATATACATCAAAGATGCAATCGCTGCAGAGGCTGAATGGATGTGCTTAATTGGCAAAAGAGAAAATGATAACAAAGCCAATTAAAAAGCTGAGAACTTGGAAATTAACTTACAAAAAATATGTTGGATAAAATATTTGGTGATGTAGGGACTATAGAAGAATTTCTATAGTCCCATTATGTTACTCTAGAGAAGAGTTTTTCATGTATTCATCAAACAAGGCTTCAAAATCTGTTTCTACCTTCTTTTTAACATTTTTGAATATTTGATTTTTAACAGCTTCAGTATTAAACTGCACGGCCTTATCATTAATTACAAAAGGCAAAAGGCTATCACCTGTTACTTTATCAAGCAATTCTGAAGTTAGAGAATACCTAATCATAAGTCGATTATCAGAAAGTTTTGACTCTTCTCCTAGTTCCATCTTAATATTGAATACATATCTTCCATTGTTGGCTTTTGCTATAGTGAAACCTCGAGAACTAAAAACTTTCTCAAAAATAGATTTAAGCCTCTGTTCTGTCCAATTACCTTGCAGTTTCACTTCAACCAAAATATTTTTAGCAATAGAAACAGCTTTCAATTTTAACTTATCAGGATTATATTCTTCTTCATATATTAAAGTTGCTGCAGGGTTTAGAACAGAAATATAAGAATTGTATAAAGACATTTCATTAGCCTTTGAAATAGCCGAAAGATATCTAAAATACTCATGAAATGTACCTTTTTCATCACTTGGAATTTTTAAGCTTTCTTCAATTAGAGAAACACAGAGTGTTGCTTTTTCTGAATAAATAGTAGTAGCTTTCTGTTTATTTAGCACAGCTAAAGCATAAAAAGTGCCATTTTTACTCTTCCATCTTTCTTTTACTTCTACACCAATTAAATCTTTGATAGAAGTTAAGATTGAAACTTGTTGATCTACACTCTTTGTCTTGTCCACACCACTAGCATTTTCACGATATGAGAGTGAACTATCTGTCTTTGATGAAATACTTCTATTAAATATGGCAGCTAGCCCTTCAATAGCCTTAGTGTCAGCTTCCTTTTGACTCATCCCAGTTCCTAGTTCCACAATATATTCATTCTCATAATAAACATTGGAAGGAGAAGTAACCCAAGCAGGAAGCTTTTCAGATTTCCTTCCTGCACTAAGAGGCAAGCAACAACATAATAATAAGATAAAAATAAATTTTAGTCTAAACATATAGATTCAAGTAAGTTTAAGTAAGATTTCTTTACATTCACATTTTCAAAAAAATCTTCTTTCACTAATGTACTCCCTTTCATATATTGGATTTTCACATTATAAACACCTTCAGACAAAGCTAGACTTGTAGCATAAGAGCAAGCAGGTAAGTAGGTCGCTTGTCGAATGTCTCCTTTAATGGAATCATCAAATTTCTCTAATCCAGCCCTAAAAGCTAACTCTGCTGCAGTGAGGCTGGCTTCTGCAAGAACTTTTGCAAATGCATTATCACCTGCATTATCCACAGCCTTTTTTGCCATGTAGATTGGTATTGTCAATGCTATAGCTAAAGCAGATTTTCCTATAATGCTTTTTGCTTTGTTTTTTTGGAATTCTTTCCTTGCCTTTAATGCAACATTCTTTTTTAGCTCTTCGCCAAAATCTTCCAAGAACGAAAATTGAGCTTTTGTTTCTGTTCCTGTTTCTACATTCATAGCAACAGCTTCAATCCTATCTACAACGGTATTATTCTCTGTGGCTTGTGTATATGCAAATTTGTAACGCATTCCTGGAATGGTCATAGGAGCACCATCCTTATCATCAACTATTACATCTGGTAAGTAAATTGGCGTTCCGTCAACTTCGGGTGGATAGTAATATACTTTCTCTTCTTTCTTGGCGATAGTACCAGAAAAAGAGATTAAATTTAAGATAGCTTTTTCATTGTCCTTTATAAAACTAATCTTTGGATTAAGCACTTTAAGGTAGTCTCGATCGAGCCTAGCACCTTCAAAATCACCATTGGCTTCTCTAAAAAGAGAACCTAAATAATAGGCTGTTGCAGAAGAACGATAAAGGTCGTTTAAGGTTGGCTTTCTAGGCGTACCCCGACTCGCCTCCGCAGGAGAAACACCAAACTTACTGCATGTTTTTTGATATTCTTCATCATCCTTTTCATCTTCATCAAAACTTCTAATAGCCGCAACATCAGCACTATCGTCAACAATAAACCAAAGAGAGCTTTTGTTTTGTCTACCTTGATTCACCTTTTCATGATCTGCTCTTTTAATTTCTACAACAGCATCTTCTAGTTTTCCTTGGTTATAATAATTAAAACTATTCAATATATTTAGATAAAAACTTTCAAACTGTGCAACACTTCGCAAATCGCCTTCTTCCATAAGGCGTTCACATTCAGCAAAATATTTTTGACTTTCATCATAGTTTTTAGCATAATGAGAAAGAACGGCTATATCCATGTTTTTAAGTGGAATACTATCTTTTCCATACTTTTTGTTTTTAAGCATTTTTATGCAAAGTTCATAATCCCCATCTGCAAACGCCTTATCAAAACTAGCCACGTCAAACTTTGCTGTAGCACAAGAAATAAGAAAGCCTACAACAATGGAAAAACCTAACAATCTTTTTATTTTCATTTTACCTCACAAAAATAAAAAAGGGATGCCTAAAAAGCACCCCTTCAAAACCATCACTTCTATTACAACTTAGGAGTTTTTGTTTTTATAATTTTCTTTATCTCCTCGTTGGAAGCCTTAAACATAACAACATTTGTTTCCAAGTTGATAAGTTGTACATACACAAAGTAAGTTCTAACAGTTTTATTACCAGCCTTGTCAACAATAGTTTTCACAGAACCTTTCAACATAAAGTCAGCACCCGTTTCATTACCCATGTTCTTCATAGATTCTTCACTTGTGTAACCTCCAAGATTCTGATCTTTACGCTCTTGTCTGAGTTCTTCTCTCTCAGACCTATCAGCTACAAAATCAGCCAAGCCACTATTGATGATAGCGTCAGACATCTTTTCTGTAATAATGGAAGTATCTATATGCTCAGTGCTGTCATTCTTGAACTTTCCAACCATGATTACAGGAAGTCTCTTATTCTTTGCCTCAAAGTTTGCAACTCTAGGGGACGAAAGACACTTATCAATCAAATCTTTGCAGACTAACCTCACATCAGTGTCATTCCAATAACCACTCAAATCAACTGCTGTATCAGAAGAAACTCGAGCAACCTGCACAGTGGCACAAGAAGATAGTGCAACCGAAACAACAATTGCCAAAATTATTAACTTATTCTTCATTCTTACAAAACTCCTAACCCTTAAAAATCTTCCGTCATGGCTTTATTAACCATATTGCGCAAATCAATTTCTTCTTGGCTCTTTGGTTTATCCTTATTGTTTGCCTTAGCAATCGCATCTTTAATAATTCCATCAAGCGTCTTTCTAGGTATACTATAAAGGATGAACACTGAATAAAAATCACCTTCAACATCCCCATCAGGTTTATAGAAACGTCGACATGTCCAATAATCACTTTCTTTTTTAAGTCCATTCATATTTGCTTCGCTAACTAGCTTTACCAATTCTTTTGTATACGAATCTAATGATGAAGAATTACCTGAAGCAGCAGAAACTGCTTTATCATTGATTCTTTGAGAAATCAATCTTGAAACTTCACTAGCAACTGTGAAGTTTTTCAACCAAACTTGAGCACCTTCTAAGTCTTTTGATTTGTCAGATTGAAACTTAAAGACATAAACATCTTTATATCTAGGCAATTGCTCAATGTCATATTGCTCCATACTCACCCATTCAGGTATTTCTTTGCCAAACTGATAGTTCTTATGGTCAATAATTTCTGGTTGCTTACCCTTAAGAATCACTTTTGAAGATCCACCATCAGTCTTTGGTGAACTTGCACAACTAGCAAGTAAAATTGCAAGAATACAACTAAATAACACAAAACCCTTTTTCATAAACTCCTCCAATAATTTTTAAGTTTAAGATAGTTAGGTGGCATTATATATGGGTAATATTTTTTCTGTCAAGAACAATAAAAATCTATAACATTTGGTAAACTAAGAGTATATACGATATACAAT
>CAJPOH010000075.1 GCA_905372205.1 uncultured Treponema sp. | reverse complement strand
ATCTTAAATCGAGGGACTGTTAAACAAGTATTGTTGCAACAAGGTTGGCCTTGTAAAGATGAAGTGCCTCTTAAAGATGGTCAATCTTTTCCTATCTCACTTAGAGAAGAAACAAAAGCCGGAGCCAAGTTTGAGATTAGAGATTATCAAAAGGAAGCTTCGATGAGCTTTGTTGGAGAAAAGCAAGTTGGCACAGGCTTTGGAACAATTGCTCTTCCTTGTGGAGCAGGAAAGACAATTGTGGGTCTCATTGTTATGTCGTTATTAAATGTTGAAACTGTGATTTTGACAACAAATGTCTCTTCTGTTTACCAATGGAAAAGAGAAATCTTAGACAAAACAAATATAAAAGAAGAAGATATAGGCATTTATTCAAGTGCTGAAAAAGTGATTAAGCCTATAACAATTGCAACATACCAGATTTTAACATGGAGAGAAAACACAGTTTCAGACTTCGTCCATTTTAAGATATTCAGAGAAAGAAATTGGGGCTTGATTATTTACGATGAAGTGCATTTATTGCCTGCACCTATCTTTAGAGTTACAGCAGAATTGCAAGTTGTTAGGCGTTTAGGGCTTACTGCCACATTGGTAAGAGAAGACGGTCATGAAGGAGATATCTTTTCGCTTGTGGGACCTAAACGTTTTGATGTGCCTTGGAAAGATTTAGAGCTAAAGGGGTGGATTGCAAAGGCTTATTGCATTGAAATAAATGTTGAACTTGCAACAAATAAAGAAATTGAGTATGCAGTTTCTGATATGAGGGGAAAATATAGAATTGCAAGTGAAAATAGCAACAAGATTCCACTGATAAAACGTCTTGTTTCTCATCACAAAGATGATTCTATTTTGGTTATTGGGCAGTATATTTCACAATTAGAAGAAATTGCAAAAGAGCTGAATGTACCAATACTTACAGGAAAAAGTAGCACAAAAGTAAGAGAAAAGATGTATGATGATTTTAGAAGAGGGGCTGTTAAAGTGATCATAGTTTCAAAAATTGCAAACTTTGCAATAGATTTGCCTGATGCTTCTGTTGCAATACAAATCTCTGGCTCTTATGGAAGTCGTCAAGAAGAAGCACAAAGACTGGGGCGTATTTTGCGACCAAAAGAAAAAAACTCTTATTTTTATACCATCACAACAAAGGATACAGTTGAGCGTGAATTCGTAGAGAAAAGACAAAAATTTTTAGCAGAACAAGGATATGACTATACAGTCTTAAACGAAGCTAGTTTAGAAGAATATTTCCTTGAAAATCAACAAAATTAGATGTTAGGGTAGGGGAGAATTAGTGATTAATTCGCTCCTTATAATTACTCTAAAAATTAGATAAATCCATGTGACCAATGCCATATAGGTTTTGCAAGACTGGAAGAAAATGGTTGTATGTTGCTAAAATTAGGTAGCCAAGAAGAGTCTTGCACTAGCTCTTGATAAAAACCTTCTTCCACATCATATTTTGAAAGTAAGTCTCTGAGATTGTAATCTTCTTCATTTGAAATATACCTACTAGGAGCTTTACTTTCATCTTTTCTCTTTATTGGAGTATATTGTGTCATGATAGAAAGCAATGCTTTGTCTTTTAAATTTTTACTAAACCATCTGATGATGTTCTCTGTATCTTTCATTCGATTGGGTAATGCAAGATGGCGAACAATCACACCAGAAATTAGTTTTTCTTTTTTATCTGTAGCATATAGTAATGGAGAATAGCTTACCATGCTTAATATTGCGTCAGTTGCAATTTGAGGATAGTCTTTTGCATTAAAAAGTTGAAAAGAAAAAGATGAATCAAGAGTTTTTAGGTCAGGAAGCCAGATATCAACGTTGCTTGAAAGACGTGTAATTTCAATATTTTTTTCGTAAGAAGATGTATTCCAAAGAATTGGAAGGCAAAGACCTTTCTCCTTTGCTAGTTTAATTCCTTCTAATATAGGTAATGTGTGATGACTTCCTGTAACAATATTGATGTTTTCAGCTCCATTTTTTTTCAATGCAAGACAAATATCTGCAAAAACATCAGGAGTAACAGCAATTCCCATTCCATCTTGCGAAATTTGATAGTTTTGGCAAAAAACACATGCTAAATTACATCCCGTAATAAAGATTGTGCCAGAACCTCCTCTAGCGGTAATCGGTGGCTCTTCACCAAAATGAAGTCCTGCCCAGGCAACATAGAGATTAGCATCTTGCTTACAAAATCCTTTTTGCCCTATGTTTCTATTTACCTGACAATTTCTCGGGCATAAAATACAAAGATCATACTCACTAAAATACAAGCTTTTTCCTCGTCATTAATAACAGTAAAAAGGAGTCTTGATAAAAAATTTAATGATCAAGTTCTGTATTGAGAACAGCCTTGCATTATTTTAAGAGTTTATGCTCTTCTTCTGTCAAAAGACTTTCATCACCATTTAGGCTGATATCACCTTCAAATACTGCTTTTTGTTGTTTTAGCATATAGGCAGTAATTTTTTCTTTTAAACTTATATCATTCAAAGAAAGAATGCGAGCAGCAAGAAAAGCAGCATTCTGAGGTTCTAGCACAACTGCAGGACTAATTCCTAAAGGCATTCTGAGCGAAGAAAAAATATCAGCACCTGCAAAGGAATCAGAATAAGGAGGACATGCAATAGTTGGAGATGTGGTAAGACCATCAACAACACCTGAAAGTCCATTGCTTCGCCCTGCAACTGTTATATAAACTTTAGGCCTCCCCTCATTTTCATAATGAGAGATTAGGCGTAAAAGATAACTAGAAGTTTTATGAGCAGAAGCAACACGCAAATGAGATTCAATTCCAAACTCTTCTAATTGTTGCTTAATCTTCATAGCATGATCTTTGTCTTTTATTGAACCCATTATAATTATCACAATAGGATGATCCATAATATCCTCCAAAACTAGTTCTTTTTGTTTTTCCAATAGTGAATGAATTCTAGCATATATTGCTGTATATCTTGAAAATATTTTTTTTGCAATTTGCAAGCTTTAATACCCAAATATCTATAATGCCAACATTCCCACTTATAACCTGTAATGTTTTCATATCCCTTTGGATAAGAAAGAGACCAACCATAGTCTTCTGCGTGAGACGCTAGCCACCTACCAGCTTTGGTTTCCGAATATGTATCGTCAATAGAGCCAAAGTCAATTACTGTTCCTAAACGATGTTGAGAAGCATTAGGTCTGGCTGAAAAGCGATCTGCTTCACGTTCTCCATACTGCTTTGCATATCTATTAAACAGGTTGTTTTGATATTGGTATGAGCGGTAGGTAGAACTTACTAAGAGGGTAACACCAGCTGCTTTTGCTCCTTTTGCCATATTAGATAGTGCTTTTTCTGCATCAGGAGTGAGAAGCATGCCTTTTTTGTTAATTGTGTATTGCGAACCATTAGTCAATTCCACTAACTTATAGGGAACAAAACTATTTGAAAGTGGATGTTCTTTGTCAACTAAGATAAAAAATTCATCATCTCCTTCTCTAAGAACTTCTTGTAAATCTTGAATAAACTCACTTGCATTGTTTTCTATATTTTTCAATATTTTTGATGGAATATGCCCAATGGATGTGGGAAGATGCAAATGCACTTGAGTAAATGCTAAAGTATTACAAAATAGAAGAGAAAAAAATATTAAAGGTCGCATTTAGTTATTTATTTCTTCGATAGAGTGTATAAAATTAAACATATCAGAAAAACCAGTAAAATCTATTGCTAATTTCACTGAATTTGATGCTTGCAAAATATAAATTTTATGTCCCTCTTCTTCGCCTTCTTCATTTGCACTCATCAAAACACCTAGTCCAGATGAAGAAAGATGAGTTACAGCTGACATATCCAAGACAACATCTGATTTTTTTATAGCATCAAATATCTTTGCTTCAAATTCAGTAAATGTGTAGGAGTTTATAGCTCCTTGAATCTTTAAAAGCTGCAATTTGGCACTATTTGTGCTGATTATTTTTAAGCTTTCCATTTATTCTCCTATTATGCGTTACGCTTAAATACTAACATAGTAACATCATCTTCCATTTCTGTAGAAATAAAAGATGTTAAATTCTTATATATACTATCTACAATCGTTTTAGCATCCTTATTTTTAAGTGAAAGTAATAGCCTATTTGCACGCTCACTACCGAATTTAACATCACGTAAGTTTTGAGAATCCAAAAGTCCATCCGTTGTTAGGAAAATCACATCATTAGGACTTAGAGTAATTTTTCTCACTTTTATATATGGCAAGATATTTTTAACGAATCCTAAAACCCTTCCTTCGCCTTGAATTTCAATAACATTCTTGTAAGAATCCACAAACATAGACATAAGAGGGATACCACAATTTACGTAATATATAGTATGTGTTTTCAGGTCTAGAATTGCAAAAAGTCCCGCAAAAAAAGTACTTCTAGGCAAGTTTGTTTTTATAAAATGATTAACTTTTACAATCAATTCCTTAAAATCGTGAGTTTCAACTAAAAAGGTTCGCAATGTAGATTTTAATATAACCATAGACATACTAGCTGATAGTCCCTTGCCCGAAACATCTCCAATTAAAAAGAAGTATTTATCATCTGTTAATCTAATAAAGTCGATAAAATCTCCTCCTAGCTGGTGTGCAGAATATGATATGTTTGCAACTTCTATGTCTCGTTCTTTTATTACATCCATATTTTTTTGGATTGAACCAATAATCTGATAAGACATTTCAATTTCTCTATCAACCGTGATTACTACGTCTTCTTTTGCTATATTTTTTAAGTAGTACACAATCAAAAAGAAATACGAATATGTTTCTTTTAACATGTTGAGATCATAAACTGTGTAGTCTGCATGCATCGACTTTCTAGCTAGGGTTACAAGACCAATCAATTTATTTCCTTCTCGCAAAAATATAACTACTTCTGAGATAGTCTTGTTAAAAAAGCTTAAAAGTTCGCTCATATGATCTTGAAATTGAGTGTCAACTAACACACTGCTTTTAACAATCATCGAAATATTTTTTTCTAAAACAAAATCAAACATTCTATTGCGTGTGTCATAAGAATAGGCATTATCAAATGTAGAGTATATGGTTTCTAGAATGTTATCATCGTTTACTACCATGATGTCAATTGCGGAAGTACCTATATATTTTTCTATAATTTCTGAAAACTCTTTTGCTGTTTCTTTACGACCCAATGTATAATCAATTTGCTGCAAAGCATTAAACAAAAGTTCTTGGTATTCTCTTGTATCTCCTAATAATCTTCTAAAGCGATAAAAAAGCAAGTTAGCAACTGCCAATGCAATACTAGCAGTGATAATAAGGCTAATAATTTGATAATAAAATGAACGAACATTTGTTAAAATGTATGCAGTTATACTCCCTACAATGACTGCTGGTACAGCATTAAAAATTAAAAACCTCATAGTGCCAAAAAATACTTGCTTTTTATCAAATGTCATGTTAAGAGAACAAGATCTAATGGCTAAAACTACAAATATAACATAGCCTAAAGGTTGAATAATAATTGCCCACGAATAAATATCAAATAGTTTATACACAAAAAGCCAGTAAGCTAGTACTAGAAGAGTTGATATAAACATCAAAAAAGATTGTTGTCTAAAAATTAAGTTTTGAAGTGAAAAGATTTTATGCAAAAAAATAATTGCCATCATTATTGGTGTTAAAAATACAAAAGAAAATATCTTCTCTAAAGAGCATTGCGTAGTAATTAACGAT
>CAJPOH010000074.1 GCA_905372205.1 uncultured Treponema sp. | reverse complement strand
ATGATACACTAAAAAAAGTTGTGCTTCCTAATTCTTTAAAAATAATACCTAAAAATACATTTTATTTGTGTCATAATTTAAGCGAAGTAAGTTTGCCAACTGACTTATTGTATATAAGTGAGAATGCTTTTGTTGGCACAGTTGAATTGAAATCTCTAACTTTACCCAAAAGTTTGAAAATGATTCATGAAAATGCTTTTATGGTGTCTGGATTAACTGAAATTAGTATTCCCGAAAATGTTGAACTCATTAATGATGGAGCTTTTGTAGGCTGTAAAAGCTTAGAAAAAATAAATATATACTCAAAAAATATTATACTCGGAGATGGGGTTTTCACAAACTCAAAAAAATTACACACAGTTGATATATTCTCAGAAAAAATTGAATTTGACAAATATACATTTTATGGGTGTTCTGGTCTTTCTTTGAAGGAACAAAAGAAGTTAAGAGATGCAGGCTACACAGGTATATTTTAAGGAAACGCATGAATTAAAACTATGTAGTGCCAGCATAGCATCCACTCCTTACAGAGTGGCGATTGATATTGATAAGGAAAAATTTATTGGAGTGTGGCTACAGTCGTAGCCCACGGCGTGTCAAAGTTAGCACTTAATCAGTATTAGCCTAGTAGCTATGCTCGTACTGTAACTCATCCCTTTCTAAAAGATTGCCATAAATTACGGTTGAATGGCACTTATCGAAAGGTAGAGAATTTATAGGCTACATGCGATTAACTCGCTGTTGAATTAATCAGTACCTCCCTATCTTAAAAAGCCATAAAAAATGCACCAATCAAGAAGTTAAAAAAACTCTACTCCAGCATGACATCCAAGATAACTTTATCAGTTTCCACCATGCCTTTGCTTGCAATTTTGCCTACGCCTTTGATTGTCTTTTCAATATCTTCTTTAACAATGCCATCTCCACCATCAAAACTATAACCTTGAACTGCCATATCCATTGCAAAAAGTGAAGATTGCAAACTAGTAACAATCTTATTAGCACAGGATTGCTTTGCACCATCACAAAAAAGACCTGATGTTGTGGCTAAAGATGTAGTGATTGTTTTGCACACAGCATCGTATGAAGAAGAACACATATAAGCTATAGCAGCGGCGGCGGCTGTTCCTGCAGTAACAGCTCCGCAATATGCAGAAAGCCGCCCTATTGCAGTTTTTTGGTGAATAGCCAATAAGTTACTAACTATCAATGTGCGAAGTAATGTTTCGTGAGAAACTTCCATTTCTCTAGCATAAACAATAACAGGAATAGAAACCGTCAAACCTTGATTCCCACTTCCTGAATTAGTAATGACAGGAAGTGGACACCCACACATTCGGGCATCTGATGCACAAGCAGTCTCTCCAACAGCTTTTGTTTTAATACTTCCATCTTGTTTGTATAGCTTTAAGAAATTTTGTCCAATATCAATTCCATAATGCTCAGTTAAGCCTGCTTTAGAAATTCTTGTGTTATATTCAATTTGCCTTTCAATTAAATGAGAAATCCTATCAAGAGAAACACTTGAAGCAAATTCTAAAATATCTTTAACATTTAGAATGTTCCTATCAGTTATTGTAGCTTGTCCACCTCCAGCTTCTGAACTACCAGAATATAGAACATTACCATTTTTCTTTATTTCTGTAATGTTTGTGTGTTGGTCACGCAACTCCCCCTCATAAACATCTCCATTAAATTCTGCTTTCATTTTTATATGAAGTTGCGAAGCACTTTCTAGTTTTTTAAGCGTTATAGGAGTTTTTTCTATAAAAGAATTGATGCGAGGAATATCTTCATCTTTAACAGACTTTAGCACTTCAAGCCCTGCCTCAGCATCACCTGCAACCATACCAGCACCAGCTGATACAATTATACCTTTCATGCCTCCAGTATTGGGAACTACAACAGATTTTGCATTTTTTATAATGTTTCCACTAGCTTCTATAAGAAGACTCTCGGGCAGAGAACCTATATAATGTTTTAATGAGGCAGCAAGAAAAGAAATAGCGATAGGTTCTGTGCAACCCAAAGCTGGTTTTAATTCTTCTTCCAATATTTTAACATACATACTTTCTATTTTTTCATTCATTTTCTGCTACCCCCACTTAAAAACTATTTAATCTTTATGAAAGTTTTATAATATCATCAATTAAAGAGCCAATATGTTCTACTGTTTGAATAAATGGAGCATCAGTTGTTAGGTCTAGTCCTGCTTTTTTTGCAAACTCCAGCGGAGTCAATGTGCCACCAGCTTTTAATGCTTCTTTCCATTGTTCAACAGCTCCTTTCTCTCCTTTGGTTATTTTAAGGCTTGCAGCAGTTGAAATAGTTAAGCCTGCACTATATGTGTATGAATAAAGCCCCATGTAATAATGAGATTGTCTCATCCACGTAAGCCCTGCATAGTCAGGTATTTCAACAGCATCCCCCCAAAACTCTTTTAATGTTTCAAGCTTCAATTGACTTAATAAAGGAGCAACAGACTCACCTTTTTGAACCAACTTATAAAGCTTTCTCTGAAAATATCCTTCCAACATGTGGGTCACAAAATTATGATAGTATGTGTTAGAAACTAGAAGAGCTAAAGCCATTCTCTTTGTTCTATCGTCTTTTGCATTTTTAATTAGATAGTTAGAAAGCAATAGTTCATGCATTGTTGAAGGAGATTCAACAAAATAAGTTGAAACACTATCTGCGTCAATTACATTGTTATTCTTTCCTGCAAGCCAAAAATGCCCAGCATGACCTAGCTCGTGTGCTAGAGTGTAAACATCAGCCATAACTCCTGCCCAGCTCATCAAAATAAACGCTCCCTTATGATATGGAGATGAGCAAAATGCACCAGATGCCTTACCTTTATTTTGAACATAGTCTACACGACGAGAGTCAAGTGTCTTTTTTACAAAATCACAATATTCTTCGCCCATCAAACTGATAGCTCCCAATATGTCTTTTTTTGCACTTTCAAGAGTAATTTCTTCCTTATATGTAGGATCAATTGGCAACTTTAAATCTGCAAATGTCATCTTATCAAGGGCATAAATCTTTTTTATGAGTCCTGCATAACGCCTCATGTGAGGAGCTAATTTATTGAAAATGATATCAAGCTGCCTATTATACATATCGCTCGTCACATTTTGACCAGCTAACAAGTATTCAAACACATCCTTATAGCCACGCATATTTGCCATAATCTTTTGTTGTGTCATTTGCGATTCATAATTTGTTGCCAAAGTGTTTTCATATTGCTTTAAGCCTTTATAGAATGCTTCAAATGCTACGCGTCTTTTTGCTGTATCCACTTCATATTCAAGTTCCCCCTCAAAGCCTGTAAATGTTAGTGGCACTTCTTTATTTCCTATTTTGAAAGGAGGATATGAAAGGTCGCTATTTATCGCTGCACTATAGATAGAATGCGTGTTGGAAAGCACAGGATAAAGATAGGCAAGAGCTTCTTCAACTTTTGGATCTAATTTGTGAGGCTTATTTTTTAAAAGTTCTTTTATATACGTCGCATCTTCTTTGGAAGAAGAGATTACATCTTTCAAAATATCATCACTCAAAAGGGAGAGTTCACTATCAAAAAAGGAAAGAATGCCCGATACCTCTCCTTGAAAAGCAGAACCTTTATTCATTAAGTCTAGCTTTTTTGCATCTGTGTAATCTGTTTCAATCCCTAGAAAAACATAATTGCCAATTATATCTAACTCCTCAACTAGCCCTCTATAATCTTTCATACAAGAGATGACATCATCTTTTGTTTTTATCTTTCCATTATATTTTTCTCTAAAGCTCTTAGCTTCTTGCAAAGTTTTTTGCATTGCCTTAATGCAATCTTCATCGCTTTTGAATAGATGAGACAAATCCCATGTTAGAGATTCATCAACGTCTGATCTTTTAATTTCCATAGCACAAACTCCTTAAAGAGAATTATACATACTTATACACATATCGTCAATTTTACATAAAATGAATAAAAAAACGCCACAAAACACCGCTATCATCAAAAAAACTTAATTAACCTGCAATATTAATCTTTTATTCTTTCTCTTAAAACAATGTTATCTCCATCCATATATACAATTTTATATTTATCAATCTGTCCTACATAATTCTTTCCGTCCATATACAGCATAAATGTCGGAAATGATGCCTCTGCTGTAAAAGCCTGATACCTTATAATTGATGTATCTTTATAGAAATCTAAAAAAGAAATCCCCAAAAACGGACCTGCAACTTTTTTACCATTAACGTATATATACCACTCATCATCTTCTCTAGCAACAAAAATTATCACTGATCCGTCTTTTGAGATTTTCAAAAGAAACATTGTTTGAAAAATCCCAAAAGTCCCTAAATCACCTAAAGAAACTATAGTATCCATACTCATAGCATTATTTATATTAGCTGCAACAGAGTAAATAATTTTTGAAAGATCAGGCAAAACTAAAAGTTTAATAACTTCAAAACAAGGTAGAGTAACATCTATATCCTTAACATATTTCATTTCAGGATCATCAATATCTGTGTGTCCTATAGACCATTTTTCGTCAATTTTTTGAGAGTAATACATTCTTTTGCAATCTGGCGAAAAAGCTATTTCAAAACCCAATTTTTTAAATGGACCTGCAATTAACTTATCATTTATGTATACTCTAGTACCATCAGGCTTTATTTCTGAACATACAATATCTTTGTTATTTGGTAAAAAAGATAGATAATCTATATTAGCAAAAACTCTATCAATCTTTTTATCATTGATATAGACATACCATTCTCCGTCCTTTATGACAGTGTAAGCATAATTATCATCTTCAGAAGACATTGCTATAGGCATCCCCATACCATCAAATGGACCTAATGGTACTTTATCGTTGATATATACCTCCCATTTTCCAGTTAAAGTTTTAGCAGTGAAAAAACCTAGTTGTTCAGAAACTGGCGAGCGAAACAAATTACCAACTGTCTGAAAACCAATAGGTAATTCCCCCCGCGTTGTTGTGTAATAATGCCAAATATTATCTTTTTTTCCTAAAAAAGCTAAAGACCCGTCAGGCAAATACGCTAAACCAGATTGTTCATCAAAGCTTTCCTTATATTTCGTATTATTCTCATGAAGCTCCCATAATCCATCTTTTTTTAGAAAACATCCAAAATATTTGCAATCATCAGAAAAATCAATATCACCGAATTCCTCTGCTGGTCCTTTAAGTTCTTTATCATCCATACAAAGATAGTATTTTTCGTCTACCTCCACTACATAAATTATAGACTTTCCATCTGGACTTACCAACACTTCAGAAATGTCATCAAATATACCCAAATGAGAATCATCATATGAAACTGTATAACTATCCGGAGAATATTCTGTTTTTCCTTTCCGATATGCGATAACAAATGGGCGATTCTTATCCAAAAGAGTTACAAAATTCACTGTCTCGTTATCAACTTTTCCAACAACCGTTGCATCGCCATATACAAAGCTTTCATTATTTCCATCCATAAAAGAAAAATCTCCTTAAAACCTATAAAATGATAACAAAAATATGTATAAATTCAATACTATGATAATGTTTAGGAAACACTGTTTGATTCACATCAAGCTACCACATAGCTTATCTTTTCTACTCCCTATAGGCTTTGCAAGTCAAGGCTACTCGTTTGAAATACCCCATAATTGAAAAATAAAGAAAAACGTGCTAGTATAAAGTATCTATGAAACATAATAT
>CAJPOH010000073.1 GCA_905372205.1 uncultured Treponema sp. | reverse complement strand
CTTCATATTTTTGCAAATATAGGAATAAAGCACTGGACATAAGGGCGTGTTGAAAAGGTGGACATCCCATGTTCCTTATTACGTCTTTATAAGGAAGTAAAGATACTTCTATATATTCATCATCATCAAGATGTTGCATACCTTTGTGTTCTTGGCATTCAGCAAAAAATATATGACACATATTTTGCATAATAGCAGGATTTGGAAAAAGAGATCCTAGTTTTTCTATTTTTATTACTTTATATCCTGTTTCTTCTTCTAATTCTCTTTTTGCAGCCAATTCAAGAGCCTCCCCTTCGTTTACAACACCGCCTGGAAACTCTTCTAAAATACAAGAAGTGCCATGCCTCCATTGCTTCACCATAACAAAATATTTTTCGTTATTTTTCTTGAGTATTGGTACTACAATTGCCCATTCAGGAGATTTTAATGCAATAAAAGTTTTTTCTTCTCCATTTGGTGAGATACTTTTAATGTTTTGCACTTCAAAAATTCGAGTATTGTAGGCAATACTGCTAGAAATTGGCTTCCATTCTATGTTTTTTTTCATTCCTTACTCCTCCCTTTGACACATTGAGTATTCTAATATATGCTATACCTAAGGGGGCTGTTATGGCAATAATAACAATGTCACGAAAAATAGCTTCATTAGGTGACGAAACTTCTAGCCACTTAGCAGGTATTTTAGGTTATAAGTTTATAGAACGCGAATACCTTGAACAATGTTTAATAGATAAAGGGTTAGCACCCGAAAAACTAAAAAAATATGATGAAAAAAGACCGGGTTTTTGGGCTTCTCTTTCGAGAGATAGAGATGAGTATTTTGATCTTTTAAGAGAAGTGGTTTACGAAATTGCAAATGAAGGAAACTGCATTTTTATAGGTAGAGGTGGTTTTGCAATTTTACGTAATATTCCTGGTGTCTACACAGTACGTCTTGTTGCAGAAGATGGCGTGCGTATTTCTCGCTTAATGAAAGAGTTTAATTACACTGAAAAGCAAGCTAGTGATTTAATTAAAGAAAGCGACAATAATAGAGAAGGTTTTCACAAATGCTTTTTCAATGTAGAACAAGAAGAAGCAACATTTTATAACATGGTATTAAACACTGGCGAAATAACTAGCCATGAAGCTGCCGAAATAATAAAAAATGCTATCGAAATAACGATTAAAGAAGAAGATGTTCAAAAAGGAAGAAAACGCATAGCAAACTTGTATGAAGCACAAAAGATTGTTAATCATATTTCTTTTAAGTTGCATTTATCAATTTATTTTTTAGATGCAGAGGTAATAGATGATTCTATTGTGTTGCATGGTATAGCAGACTCGCCCTACATTATAGAAAAAGCATTGAATATCACACAAGAATTATGCAAAGATAAAAAAGTGTCATCAGACATAAAGCTCATAAATGATTATAATAATAAACATTATTAAGAATCTATTTGAAAATCGCGAATTTCAGAACTTGCTAGTCGGGAGTACACAGTTAGTTTTTGGGTGTGTTTAGCGATCTTATGGAGTGTTAAATGAAGGTTTTAGTTATTGGTGGAGCAGGGTATATTGGTAGCCATGTTGTTAAGGCTATGTTAAATGCAGGGCATGAGGTTACTGTGTTTGATAATTTGACTACAGGTCAGCTTTGTAATCTTTTTGATGGAGCGAGTTTCATTGCTGGAGACACAAGACATGCTGATGACGTAGATTCTGCTTTTGCAAGAGGATTTGATGCAAGCATTTACCTTGCAGCCTTTAAGGCTGTTGGAGAGTCAATGCTAGCACCAGAAAAATATTCAATCAATAATATTTCAGCAACAATGAATATATTAAATGCTTCAACCAAATATGGATGTCGTTTTATAGTATTTTCTTCTTCTGCAGCAGTCTATGGTACTCCGAAATACCTACCTATGGATGAAGAACACCCTACAGCTCCTGATAGCTATTATGGTTTTACAAAGCTTAAGATTGAAGAGTTTCTTAAATGGTATGATATATTGAAGAGCTTGAGATTTGCTTCATTAAGATATTTTAATGCAGCAGGGTATGATGTAGAAGGGGATGTGAAGGGCATTGAGAAAAATCCACAAAACTTACTTCCTGTTATCATGGAAGTGGCTTGTGGAATGCGAAAAGAACTACAGATATTTGGAAATGACTACCAAACAAGAGATGGTACTTGTGTTAGAGATTATGTACACGTTTCTGATTTAGCTATAGCACATGTTAATGCACTAAATTATATTTTCAAAAATGATAAGAGCATAACAGTCAATCTAGGAACAGAAAATGGGCATACAGTTTTAGAAATGTTAAATGAAGCAAGACGAATTACTGGGAAAGAAATACCTAGTAAATTTGTTGCGAGACGAGAAGGTGACCCTCCATCTTCTTATGCTTCATCAAAATTAGCAACAGAAACAATTGGATGGTCTCCAAAATATTCCTCTATTGAAACTCTGATATCTTCTACATGGAAGATATATTCAAAGCAATATGATAAATAGCTTCTTATGTTCAAAATAGGTTTAGGCTACGATTTTCATGTTCTCAAAGAAGAATACCCTTTAATGATTGGCGGGGTTAGAATACCTTTTCATAAAGGAGAGAAAGCCCATTCAGATGGGGATGTTTTGCTTCATGCAATAATAGATGCCTTGCTGGGAGCTAGTGGAATAGGATGTGATATTGGTGAGCTTTTTCCGCCTAGTGATATGGAGTGGAAAAATGCACCATCTTCAAAATTACTTGCGATAGCATGGGATAAAATTAAAGTGAACGGGTGGAATCTGGAAAATATTGATTGTGTTGTTATTATAGAAGAACCAAAACTTACTCCATACAGAAAAGCAATAATCAAATCTATTTCTAATATTCTTCAAGTAGATGATTCTCGTGTGTTTGTGAAATTTAAAACACATGAAAAGACTGGAGACATTGGAACTAGCAATGCTGTTGCAAGCTTGGCTACAGCTCTTTTATACAAAGGCAGGGATTCCGCCTAGCACTTTTATTCATTTAAGACAATAGATTCATTGCAAATATTGAGATTCTTATGTGAATATTGTCTTGAAAGGCTTTTGCACTCTTTATAATGCGGAATCCCTGATACAAAGGTGATACCAGAAGGTGCTTTACTTCTTGGAGTTGTTCTAACACTTCAGACATTGCTAGTTTTAATAAGTACACGACTATCTCATTCGCTCTCCCATCTCAATGATTAACTCAACTTCTGTCAGAGAAAATTTTAGAGCATTGGCAATTTGATTGTTTGACCAACCTTCTCTGTGTAGTTTCATAACATTTTCTCTGTCTCCAAAAGAAGGTGCTCCACTACTTTTGTTTACTTGTGATGGTTCATCTTTATAGAGTGTTGCAAGCATTTTTAGTTTTTCGTCAGTACCTGTAGATAGTGTAGTGAGTCTTGTTTCAACACTAGCAAGCCATGATCTTGATTCTTGTAACTTTGACATTTGCTTTTCAATATCTGCTAGCATTTCATCTAAGGAATTTAATTTTGAAAACACTGAATCAGCCTTGCCTTTATTAAAGTTTAGAGCATCTATGGCTCTCTTTATATCTTCAACTTGCTCAGGCATATTAG
Source organism: uncultured Treponema sp. (assembly GCA_905372205.1). Taxonomy (GTDB): domain Bacteria; phylum Spirochaetota; class Spirochaetia; order Treponematales; family Treponemataceae; genus Treponema_B. The sequence goes on along the minus strand of CAJPOH010000073.1, from coordinate 2,185 downwards.
CAATCTCACCTTTGAATGTTTTAATATTGTTTTCTAAAACCTTTAAGTCTTCAAAGGCAGTACTAATGCTTTCTGCAGTTTGATCAAGGACAATTTCTTTTTTTTCAAGGCGTTCATAACGTGAATTCACTTTTGAAATACTTTCTTCCATCTTTCTCAATTGTACTTCATATCCTTGAATCTCATCATTAGTAGCCTTTAGTGCATCGATTTTTTTGTCAATAATCTCAGAAAAATCATTAAAGCGAGCAAATTCACTCTCGAGACGTTCTATTCTAGCTCTTTCATTCATAAATGAAGTAATCTTTGTCTCTATCTCTGCTTCCATTTTGCACACTCTGTTGTATTGGTTTGATATTTCATCCATGGCAGTTCGATAAACATCAAAATGAGCGACTTCTAACTTTAACTTTTCAATCGATTTTTCAAGTTCCACTTTTAACATATCAGCTTTTTCAAAAACTTGAGTTTGCACAATAAAAGCATTTTGTTTTTTGTCAATTTCTTCGATAATTCCATTCAATCGTTCTGCATCTGCTTGAATCTTATTAGTGGTTTTTTCTTGAATGTCATTAAGATTTTCTCTCAAAGAATGAATCATATTTCGAACATTTTCTATAGCTTCGTTTGTGTCTCCATTCGCTTGCGAAACTTTATTTTCAATGTTTACAAAAGCTTCTTTTATTTTTTCATTTAATTTATCATCAATCGTTTCCGCTTCTTTCTTGAATTGAGATTGAGCTATGAGAATATCATCGTTTAACGAAGCAACCTTTTCTTCAAAACCTGCAAATAAGTTGTTGTTTTTAGTAACTAATTCATTAAACTGCCCGTCATATTTAGTTTTTAAGTTCTCCATTGTGTCATTTGTGATGCTTTCAATATTTGTAAGTTTATCTTCAAAAAAAGATTTAGAGCTATCAAATCGTTGTTCCACATTGTTTTTCCACAAATCAAAATCTTTCTTTATGGTTTCAAACTCAATATTAGCATTGAGTTTAGTTTCGTCAATTCTTTCCCTTAAACCCTTTGCAGCTTCTTCCAAATCAAAATAATGGGAATTTAAGGAGCCCTGCAGGTCTCCCTTGTAATCTGTTAACTCTTTTTCTAGATATTGGCGAGCTTTTTCTAAAGCAACATTTATATCATCTTTGAGTGTTTGTGAATATTTCATAATTGAATCGTCACTAGCCGTAACTCGTTTTGATAAATTGCCTTCCACTTCGAGAATTTGGCTTTCCAATTTTTGAAACTGTGTCTTGGATTCTTCTGAAAGTTCATTGACTCTTTCTTGCAACTCTTTTTTATATTCTGCTTCAATTTCTTTTCTTTCAGTTTCTCTTTCTTCTAACAAAGTTTGAAGTTTATCTTTTACATTTTCTTTTAATGTTTCAAAGCTAGCATCTATTTCTTCACTACGTTTGGCTAAATTGCCAAAGAAATCTTTTTCAAACTCTCCAAGTTTTGTAGAAACAGTATCAAAAGCTTTTGTTCTCAGAACTTCAACATTCGAATCTATTGCTGTAAGCTTTGTTCTTAGTTTTTCTGTTTCTGCATCAAAATTTTTAGCAAAAGTTTGTTGGTCAAGTTTTAAAATAGAAACATAATGATTGAATTCTTCCTTCGCTTTTTCTTTGGCACTAGTGAGAGCTTTTTCAAGTTCACTTTGCATTACATCAGTACCAGAGATAAGTTGTTCAAATTTTTTAAATCTTGCTTCGAGTTGTCCTTTAAAATCAGCAATTTTCTTATCTGCCTGCTTAGAAAGTTCATCAATGTTATTTTGAAGATCGCTTAACATTGTTTCCATTTGAGCGGTGCTATTTTTCTCTCCATTCTCGAACTCATTCTTGAGATAGTCTGCTGTTTGCTGCAATGCTCTTTCTGCTTCGTTCATCTTAGTGATTAAAAGAGAACTCTTACTATTTATATTGTTTTCAGTTTCTGCAAAATCAGTCTTTATTTTTTCCACAAAAGAAGAGACTTCTGCCTGCCAATTTTCCTTAAATTCTTGAAGATATGCTTTGTCTTTTGCAATGTCTTGCCTTACTGTTTCACTTACCTTTGCAACTTCATCCTTTAAGGCTCTTCCATTGCTATCAACATATTCTTTGAGTTCAAAATTAGACTTCTTTTCTTTATTCTTTATTTCTTCAACTCTATTCTTTAAAAGAAGTTCAAGATT
>CAJPOH010000072.1 GCA_905372205.1 uncultured Treponema sp. | reverse complement strand
AAATAAAAATTATGAAAAAAATGTAGCTTTAATAGATGCTCATGCAAGGCGTATTAAAGAACAAGAAGAGAAAAAGCTAGAAGTTTCAACTAATGAGCTAAATGAAAAACAAAACACTAGTGCCAAGTTAGATTTTGAACATAAATCTTTTGAAAAACTTAAAGAAATCGTTGAAGAAATTGCTGTAAAAATTAACAATACGTCTTCAAATATTAAAGAGCATGAGAATCTTGAAAAAATCAAGGCAATACTGAAGGATAATGATTTTTCAGAAGACTATATCAACACTTTAGTTGAAACAATCAAAAAAGAAGTTACTGTTGAAGAGTTAGAAAATTATTCTATCCTTTCAAAAAAGATTTTAGACTACATTGCTATATCTATAAATGTTAAAGAGTTTGAACCTATTCCAAGTAGGAAAGTGATTGTTTTTGTGGGGCCTACAGGTGTTGGAAAAACAACATCTCTTTTTAAATTGGCTGCTTTGCATTTTGTTCACGTTCAATCTGCAAAGCAAACAAAGCCAAAACTTCATGTTATTACAACTGATGGATATAAAATAGGAGCGGTGCATCATATAGAAAAATATTGTGCATGCATGGAGTTGTCTTTTAGTGTTGTTGACACTCCTAATGAGCTAAAGAATGTAATTGATGTGAATAAAGATATTATGGATATCTTGTTTGTTGATTCTTCGGGTAGAAATCCTAACGATAAAATGCAACTTGCAGAGGTGAATAAGTTTTTATCAGCAGTGGATAAGAATTTAATGGAAGTTCATCTTGTTATAAACGCAGGTACAAAAATGAAAGATATCGATTTAATAATGGATAAATATAAATGTTGTGGATATGATTATGTGATTGTGTCTAAACTTGATGAAACTACAGATGCAGGAAATGTGGTGAGTGTGCTTTCGAGACGTGGAGTGCCTATTTCTTATATGACTACAGGGCAGAAAGTTCCAACTCATATTAGTTTTGCAAGTAGACGTAACATATTAAAAAAATTGAAAGGATTTGAAGGAGAAGTTGAATATATTGATGAGCGTTATGGTGATGATAATTCATTATTTGGAGATGATATATGGTTGACCAAGCAGAAGATTTACGAAAATTGATGAAAGAAAAAAAAGATGAACTACAAGAAATAAAGAATAACAATCAGAAAAAGACTCGTATAATCTCGGTAACAAGTGGAAAAGGCGGAGTTGGAAAAACCAACATTGCTGTTAATTTAGGTTTGGCTTATGCAAAGATAGGAAAAAGTGTCGTTATAATTGACGCTGATTTGGGGCTTGCTAACGCAAACATAATTTTAGGCACTACTCCACAATATAATTTGTATCATGTTATTAGAAAGAAAAAGCATATGAAAGACATAATAATTGATACAAGTTATGGAATTAAATTGGTGGCGGGTGCTTCTGGTTTTTCTGAAATTGCTAACATGACTGAAGAAGATAGAACCCATTTTATCAACGAATTATATGAACTTGCTAATACTGACATCATAATCATAGACACTAGTGCAGGGATATCGCGAAATGTATTATCATTTCTCGAAGCAAGTGATGAAGTTATAGTGGTTACTACTACAGAACCCACATCGATTGCAGACGCATATGGTATAATAAAAACAGTGGCAAAAGAGATTGATAATTGTGATATAAACTTAAAACTCATTGTAAATAGGGTTGCTTCAGCACAAAACTCAAAAGAAATTGCAGAAAGAATAATTAACATAGCAGGGCAATTTTTGAATGTAAAAGTTGAGTATTTAGGTTTTATATATAATGATGATGCGGTTTTTAATGCTGTTTCGGGGCAAAAACCTTTTTTTGATTATTTCCCTTCTTCGAAAGCTTCTAGTTGTTTAAGACACATAGTTGCAAAATTGGAAAAAGTGGAGTATAATGAAGTGAGCGGTGGTTTCTCTAAATTCTTAAAAAAGCTGTTTGCACGCAAAGGGCATTAGTTGGCTCATTTATATATTCTTTTTTAGTGTCTTTATAGGAGTTTCTTTGTTTTTATGTCGCGACTAAAAGTGCTTTTGATTTCTTTCTTTATAGTTTTTGTTTTATTTGCATTGTTGGCTTTTTTTACTGGTTCTTCGCTGTTTTGGAGTGTTTTTAAGGCGTTTATATCAGCATGTTTGGTTGCAGTATTTTTATTTGTTGCAAACTTCTTTTTGCTCAAATATGTTCCTGACTTTTTCGAGGATAAAACAAAAGAAGAAGTACCAGATACTAATATTGTAGGAGCTAACTTAGATATAAGAATAGATGATGCTTCCCATCCTTCCTTTGAGCATGATGGAGTAACTGACGGGAATGCTACTATGTCAGCTCCTAAGGCTAAAACATCATTTGAAGGTCTTGGTTCTCAAGATCTTGATGGTTCACTTCAAGGTGATAGTTTAATGAAAGAGGAAACTACGCAAGAAGAGCAAACATTATCTTCAGGTTTTAAGCCATTAAGTTTTTCTAATGAAAAAGGGGAAGAAGGTAGTTCGGTTAATGTAGAGAAATCTGCATTAGAAGGGAGCGAAGCTGTGCGTGTAGATGATGCAGAATTATCAGAAGCTGAGCTATCTGAAACAATTGAAAGTGATGTGGATAGGTTGGAGGAATTGCCTGATTTGCAAGAGTTTGTGGACACATCGAACTTGAAAGAGGAGCAAACTAGGGGGGATGAGCTTATGAGTACTGGAACTCAATCTTTCTTTGCTACTGATTTATCTGATGATGTTACAGATAGCAATTTAATGGCAAAAGCTGTTAGGACAGTGCTTAAAAGAGATGTTTAATGATTTTTGGAAAAAGAGGGCTTTAATTGAATGCAAGATAGAGATTTTGATAGCATACCAGAAGACACATTGTGGGATGAGTATAAAAAAACTAGAGATCCAAAACTTAGAGAATACTTTATATTAAAGTATGCTTCGATGGTGAAGTTTGTTGCAGGAAAAATAGCTGTGGGGATGCCAAGTAGCGTTGAGTTTGATGATTTGGTTGGTTATGGTGTTTTTGGACTTTTAGATGCTATCGAAAAGTATGATTCTAGTAAGAAGGTGAAATTTTCTACGTATGCTGTGGCTAGAATTAGAGGGGCTATTTTTGATGAACTTCGTTCAATTGATTGGGTTCCTCGTTCTGTAAGACAGAAGGCTAGGGAGATTGAAGAAACAATAGCAAATCTTGAAGGTAAATTGGGACGAGCGGTTACTAATGAAGAAATAGCTGAAGGTATGAACATGGGCTTAGAGGATTATAATCAGCTTTTGATTAAAGTTTCTTCTACTACACTTCTTTCTTTAGCCGATACTAGATACAGGAGTGATGATTCTGATAAGTTATCGTTGGGTGATAGTATTGAGGCTCCTTCTTCAATGAATCCTGATGTTGTGGTTGAAAAGGAAGTTGTAAAAAAGATAATTATTGATGCTATATGTCAACTTCCAGAACGTGAAAAGCAGGTTCTTATTATGTATTACTATGAAAGTATGACATTGCGCGAAATTGGAGAGGTTTTGCATGTTACTGAGTCGAGGGTTTCTCAAATACATACAAGTGCTAGTTTGAAATTGAAGAGTAAGCTAAATGGTGTAATTAAAACATCACTCTAAATGAGAAAATAAGTAGGTAGTGTAGCATGATTGAAATTGAACAGATTAAACAAAAGATGAGTGAGTTACATGAAGAGGATTCAGGCAGGTTCTTTGTGGAAGTTGAGGGAAATTCTCTTGATGAAGCTTTGTCGAATGCTGCAACTCAGTTAGGCGTTCCTAAATCTCGTATTGATTATGAAATTGTGCAGAAAGGTGTGCAAGGTATATTGGCACTTTTCCCTAAAAAGTGGCGACTTATAGCTTATGAAATTGCCAAAAAAGTTGGAAGTCAAGATGGAAAGCTCACTGAAGATGGAACAGAAGTTGGAGCTGAAGAGGCTAAGGTTGTCGAAACTAAAGATGGAGATGCTTTTGTATTTAGAGCTCCTGATGGTATTTATTTGAAAGTTGTACCTCCTAAAGGAGAAGGGAAACCTGCTGGTTTGGGAGTTGTTATCGAAAAATTTAATGCAAAAGCATTGCCTGTCCCAAATGAGGAATCTATTATTCCAATTTTAACTAGTGCTTCGGGAGAATATGTGAAAATAGCTCCTTATGAAAGAGTCTTAGGTCATGATGCTACTATGGCAGTGGAAATTAGCGAAGATGAGATGAAAGCGTATCTCTATGTTTTGCCTCCTACGCAAGGTGGAATCGATTTATCTAGTGATACTATAGTTGCATTTTTGAAAAATAATAGAGTTACAGTGGGAATCAACGAAGAATATGTTTCAGCTTTTCAAGATTCTCCTGTGTATAAAGAAAATTATTTGGTTGCTGAGGGTATCCCTCCAAAGCATGGGGCAGATGCTAAGATTACTTATAACTTTGAAGTTGATAATACCCATGTCAGACTTAAAGAAACGAAATCAGGGCAGATCAACTTTAAGGAACTTAATTTGATAGAAAATGTTGTTGTGGGGCAACCTCTTGCACAGAAAGTGCCTGCACAAAGGGGGCAAGCAGGGAAAACTGTAACAGGTAAATATCTTGAAGCAAATAATGGAAAAGACATTCCTCTTCCACTTGGAAAAAATACTGAAGTAGCAGATGATGGGCTTACGATTCTTGCAACAGTTAGTGGGCAAGTGCTTTTGGTTAAAAACAAAATTAATGTTGAAGAAGTTCATATAGTTGAAGGCGATGTGTCTATAAAAACTGGAGATTTTACTTTCTTAGGTACTGTTGTTGTTAATGGAAATGTTGATGATGGTTATTCTATCAAAGCTAGTGGTAATATAGAGGTGAAAGGAACTGTTGGGGCTGCGGATTTGGATGCTGAAGGAGATATAGTTGTAGGACAAGGTATCGTTGGTAAAAATGAAGGTAATATTAGAGCTGGGAAGTCTATATGGAGCAAATTCATACAAAATACCAAAAAAGTTGAAGCAGGGGATATGGTTATTGTTACTGATGGTATAATGAACTCTAATGTTATGGCAAATAGAAAAATTATTTGTAGGGGAAAGAAGGGTAATATCATAGGTGGAGATTTGAGTGCATCTGAATCTATCTCTGCAAAGTCTATAGGGAGTAAGTCATCGGGAAATGATACTGTAATCAATGTTGGTTTTGACCCAAAAAGTAAAGAAAGACTTAATTTCCTTCTTACGAAGCAGGAATTTGATGAGAAGAATTTGAGTGATGTGAGACTTAATTTGAGAGGTCTTGAAGAAACTAAAAAGCGACGTGGTGGACTTCCTACGGGAAAAGAAGAAACATATCAAAAATTAGTACAAGATAAGCATACGCTTGAGACAGAAGTTCAAAGAACACAAAAAGAAATTACCCAAATTAAAACTTATTTGGATAGTTTAAAAAATGATGGTCGTGTTTCAGTTAGTGGTGATGTTTATGCGGGTGTAAAAATTGTAATTCGTGATTCTATTGAAGAAGTGCGTTCTGATTGTAAGGCTGTTACTTTCTATTTGGATAATGGCTTTGTTAGATATGGTAAGTATCAGGATGATGATGTAGAAGATGCAAAGAAGGTGCCTAGTGGGTATTCAGCCAATTGATTTACAGACTCTTTATTCTCAAATGGAAAAAGTTGGTAAGCAACAAGGTGCTGAGCAAAGTGGAGCTATCGCTAATAGAGAGAGACAAGAAGAAGCTAATAGGATTGATGCGGAAAAGAGGCTTAATACTGTTAAATCGTCTGAGTCTATCAATAATGAAAAGCTTACTGTTGATGATAATACAAATCCAAAAGGTTCTCCATA
>CAJPOH010000071.1 GCA_905372205.1 uncultured Treponema sp. | reverse complement strand
GTCAAAGAAAAGGTGATATGGCAGAAGTTTCTTATTTAGAAGAAGAAATTGCTTCTAAAACATCTTTTTTAACAGAGTTTTCAAAGGCAAAAAATGATGAACTTGCTGCGATAAAAAAGAGTCTTTCAAATAATGATAAGTTTTATGCTTCCATTTATGAAGTTATTACCAAAGTTGCTGTAACGAATGGTTATAGCATGGTCTTGAGTTTGCAAGATGGGGGAGCTATTTTGTGGTATAGCCCAACTGTTGATATAACTCAAGAAGTTATCAAAGAATTAAGGAAAAACTAAGGTGGTTATTTTTTATTTTTAACAAATGGTATCTCTAAAAATGTCTCTAGTTTGGTATATGAATAGTTGGAGGTAGATTCAATTTATTAGTTGTACTTATTCTATGAATATTACAATAAACTATGTAGTTCAATATAGCTTTTTCGCTCTCTTCTTTTGCATTTGCCCCCTTTCTCTTTTAATGTTATAATACTGTATGCAAGAAATTAGAAACATGCCTATAGGCATTCAAAGTTTTTCTACAATGATAGAAGGAAATTATGTTTATGTGGACAAAACACTGTTTATCTCTAAGTTAGAAAAACTAGGGCGGGCTTATTTTCTTGCTCGTCCTCGTCGCTTTGGAAAAAGCTTATTTATTTCTACGTTACAAACCTACTTTGAAGGAAAAAAAGAGTTTTTTAAGGGGCTGGCTATTGAAAGAATTAAGGCAGAAAAAGGTGAGGAATGGCAGAAATATCCCGTGCTAAAGCTAGACTTGAATGCTAAAAAATACAGTAAGGAAGGAGATCTTGATGAGATTTTAAATAATCATATAAAGATATGGGAACGTACATATAATGTTGAAACAGGTTGTAGTAATCCCGATATTGCCTTTTTTAATATTATTCAATCTTTACATAAAAAGTTTAATCAAAAGGTTGTTATTTTAATTGACGAATATGACAAACCTCTCATTGCAACACTAGAAAACGAAGAATTACAAGAGCAATACAGAGCAAGCTTAAAGGCATTTTACAGTGTGATAAAAAGTTCAAACGACTACATTCATTTAAGCTTTCTTACAGGGGTTACAAAGTTTAGCAAGGTGAGCATATTCTCAGATTTAAACAATCTTTTTGATATTAGTTTTGATGAAGAATATTCAAGTCTTTGTGGGATAACAGAAGAAGAATTAAAAGATAATTTTTCAAACGAAATTGAAGTGCTAGCCAATAAATATGAAAAACCTCAAGAAGAAATGCTAGAAGTTTTGCGAGCAAAATATGATGGTTATCGCTTTAGTGAAAAAGAGGAACGTATATACAATCCTTTTAGTTTGTGCATTGCTTTTGAAAGAAAAAAACTAGGAGATTATTGGTTTGAAAGTGGAACTCCTACTTTTATGATACACTTGTTTGAGCAAAAGGTTTTTGAACTTCCTGACCTAGAAGAAAATATAAAGCTTAGTGCTGAAGCTATAGACGCATATAGATTTAGCTATGCTAATTTAGCCCCTCTTCTTTTTCAATCAGGTTATCTTACAATAAAAGATTATAACAAAAAACTTGATATGTATGTTTTAGGCTATCCAAACGATGAGGTAAAATATGCATTTCTTGAACATTTGATGGAAGTGTATACGAGTACACGTCGAAGTATTTCTGGTGCTTTTATGATAGATAAGTTTTTAAAAGCGATGGAAAGTGGAGATATAGACCAAGTGCTAACACTTACAAAAGCATTAATGGCAAGCATACCCTATGATTCCTTACCTGAAGATAAGCTCTTTTTGCGAGAACATAATTACCAAACAGCTATATATCTCATATTTCTTCTTATGGGGCAGTATGTTAGGACAGAAGTACATAGCTCTGTAGGACGCTCCGATGTGGAAGTTGAAACAGCGGACAGTATTTATATCTTTGAGTTCAAAGTGGGTGGCAAGCCTCAAGATGCAATATCTCAGATTAAAGAATCAGGCTATGCAGATAAGCATAAGGCAAGCAATAAAAGTATCTTTCTTATAGGAGCTAGCATTAGTCGAAATAAACGTACATTGGGTAAGTGGCAGATTGAAAAGGTGAGATAAAAAACATATTTTTTTTGCTATGTTAAAAATAAATGCTAATTCTATAATGCCATCTAAATGTGATGAAGAAAAAAAATCATGTTTAGAACAAGACAAAATTGCTTTGAATGTGGAGCCTGTAACACCTCGCTATTCTATGTCTCAATTAGTTTTAGCAAAAGAAACACAAGATGAATTAAGCGATATTATCACCTTAATTCGCAAAAAAGACCTAATCTATAAAGACTGGGGCTTTTCGGATGTTGACCCTATCGCTCGCTCTGTGGTCAATTTTTATGGTCCACCTGGAACAGGCAAAACTATGGCAGCTCATGCAATAGTGAAAGAACTGGGTTTGCCTTTTTTGCTACTAAATTATTCTGATATAGAATCTAAGTTTGTAGGAGATGCTCCTAAAAATCTGGTTGCAGCTTTTAAGAAGGCTAAGGAAACAAATTCTGTTTTGTTTTTTGATGAAGCAGATTCATTTTTAGGCAAAAGGATCACAAATGTGAGTTCTAGCTCAGATCAGGCAATTAACTCTTTAAGGAGTCAAATGCTTATTTTGCTGGAAACTTATGATTTGATTACAATTTTTGCTACCAACTTAAAAGTGAATTATGATCAAGCTTTTGAAAGTAGGATTTTAAAGCATATTCAGTTTAGCTTGCCCGATAAAGACTTGCGTATAAAAATAATTGATAGTTTTATTCCTGCAAAAGCTCCATTTGAACGTCCTTCAAAAGATAGTGAGTTTTGGAGTAATTTGGGAGACTTATCTGATGGTCTTGCACCACGTGAAATTAAAAATCTTGTTTTAAATTCTTTAATTAAAGCAGCCACTTCGCAAGAACAAAAAATAAAAAGCGAAATATTTATTGACATGTTCACTCAAGATAAACTTAAACGTGATGAAGAAAGGATACTTCGTGAAGAGAAAAAACAAAAGCTAACCAATAGCATTAAAGAAAATATAGAAAACAAAAACTTTAATGTTATTGAAAAAACAACACAAACTAAGGAGGAAGAATAAAAATGTTAGATGATATGTTTGAAGACGTAGAAAAACTAAAAGAAAAAGTAGCAGAAATAGCAAAAGAAAGTATTGGGGAGACTGCACGTAAAAAAGGAAACAATACAAGTTCTTACGATTTTATAGAAAATTTTAAGAAGTGCATAGATAGCTTTTTTAATACTTTTAAGGAAGGAGCTTCTAAACGATTAAAAATTATAGAAGAAATGGGTGGAATGAGTGCTATCTTTAGAATGGCATGGAATGTTGAAGAAGAAGAAACACCACTTTTGAAGTTTGAAGATGTTGTTCGTTTTGCAAAAGCAAATTTTAATCCTCAAAAGCATTCTGCAGCGTGTCTTATAAAGCTAAAAAAAGAAAATGAATATCACTTAGTTTTTTTAGATAAAAAACAAGTGCCAATACTTGATGGTTCAGAAAAACATAAAATCTTTTATGCAAAGGCTTTGGACGATAGCTTAAAAGCACAGCTCCAAGAAAAAGATATGCTAGTGCTAAAATAAGGAGGTTAATATGGGATTTATTGGTGATGTAATTGATGGTATTGTAGATATGGCAAGAGCCATTTGGGATTACATAAAGAAAATAGCTATTAAAGTTTTGAAGTTTTTTAATAACATTGTATCTTTCTTCAAAGATCGTAATAGATTAGAAAAACTTAAAGCCAATAAGGATTTACTTGCTGTTGCCATAAAAGAAAATTTAGAAAATGGAAATTGTAATGTTGTTAATTGTCTTTTTGATAAAGAAACGAATGAAATTGTTGATTATGAGGAAAATGCTCAAGGAATCACTGCGGAATCTCTTGATGAAGAGACAAAAAAAGCATTTGCAGGTAAAGATATGATTGTGTTGACATAGCATTTGTAAGGAGAAAAATATGGCTTTAACAAATATATTAATTATCATAGGAATTATTGCAGGTGTAGCTTTAGGAGTTGGCACCTACTTTCTTTTTAAAAAAAAGACCAAGATAGAAGATTTTATTGAGTATGAGACTGTTGAAACTTTAACACTGGAGCTGGTTGTAAGCTTTTTCAAAAATCCTGACGTGTTAAAAATGTTAAAAGAAGACAAGAATCTACTTGCAGTTGCTATTAAAGACAATTCTGCAAAAACAGTTGTGTTATCTTGTTTTGATAAAGAAAAAAATGAAATAGTCTATGATAAATATAAAGGCTATAAATATCAAAAACTTAATGATGATTTAGTACAAATGTTTGGCAATAAGGATATGATTGTGTTGCAATAAAAATAACTAAAATTATAAAATAATTTAATGGAGAGAGGGATAAATTATGTATTTAAATAGACTTTCAGGAGAACAAAAAGAACTTTTTTTGGATTTATGTATTCATATGTCCAAAGTTGATGGCGTATTTGCTGAAGAAGAAAAGCATTATATTCAAGATTATTGTGTTGAGATGAAGCTGGATACTGTGCGATATTCCACAGAAAAGAGCCTTGAAGATATTATTTCAAAAATTATTGAAACAAGCACATCTACAGACTTAAAAATTATCTTTTTTGAGATTATGGGCTTGGCTTTATCCGATCGAGAATTCAAAACATCCGAACAAGAGCTTATTAATAGCCTTGTTAAGCGTTTTAATTTGTCTATAGAATTTAAAGAAAAGGTTTTAGAACAGTTGAAAAAGATAATAGACATATATGCTTCATTAAATCAACTAATATTTGAATAGTTTAGTGAAAGCTTATAAAAGATTTTTTCTCAAAATCTAGCATTTTTTTGGGTTTGCAGGTTTGTCTTTTATTTGTTAAAATAGCAAAGCTATAAACTACTTTCTTTAAAAAAATGGAATTGTTAAAATTAAGGAGAAGTAAAAATGGAAAATTCTCTAGTTTCTAATACTCTTTCGGCAATTAGCACAAGCGATTCTCTTCAAAAAGGCGATATTATTTTTGTGGATAAGGGCTTATATAAGCATTATGGAATTTATGCTGGTAATGGTGTTGTAGTTCATTATTCAGATAAGAATGGAAACTTTGGAACTGACATAAAAATTCAAGAAGCTTCGCTTGATGATTTTGCAAGTGGTTTTGAGGTTAAAGTTTGCCAATTGGATGAAAAAAAATACACTCTCTATTCGGGCGAAGAAACCTTAAAACGTGCATATTCAAGGCTGGGAGAAAAAAACTATAATCTCATTTTTAATAATTGTGAACATTTTGCTGTGTGGTGCAAGACAGGTATTTCTGATTCTGATCAAGTGAATAAAGTCATAAGAACTGCTGTAGTCTTATCAATTGGTGCTTTAGCATACACTGTGATTAAAAAAATCATTGAAGATGAATAGGACATGCCATAACAATTTATAGGAGTGTAATAATGGTTTGTCGATATTGTGGACAAGAATGTAATGCTAATTCCAGCCTAAATTTGTGGACTAAATATGGTGTTCAATGTAAGCAAAGCCCTACTAAAAAACATGTCCTTGTTTCTGATGGAGTGCATTGCGTTTATTGCGGACATGAATGTAAACCTAGTTCTAATATGAAAATATGGACTAAATATGGTCCTAATTGTAAGTCTAGTCCCTCAAATAATCATACTTTGCAGTGATATAGGATGCTTTAATACTTTCAAAAGCATCCTATAAATAAACTTCTAAAAATTGATATATGTAGTTATTGTATATATAGGGTCTTTACATCATAAAATCAAGGAGCTTTGTCTTGATAACTTGTAATTAAACTTCAAAGTTAGTAACCATTCAACCCCTATCTATTTATTGTCTTGCTATAAT
>CAJPOH010000070.1 GCA_905372205.1 uncultured Treponema sp. | reverse complement strand
CATGGGGAAGAAAAATTCAGATTATAGGGTGCTTGACGAAGCTGTTGCTAGTGAGAAATATGTTTATGCATTTAGAAAAAATGATAAACTGCTTCGCAATGTTGTTAATAAAATCATGTTAGACCTAGAATATGAAGGAAAAGTTTTAGAATTTTCAAAAAAATGGTTTGGTGGAGACATTTATTTGTTTGGAAGGTAAGTTGTAATGAAAAAATATCTTAGCTTTTTTCTTATATCTTTATTTATTCTTTCTTGCAAGCCTATCGCTGTGCGAAAATATAGAGTGTATAGAGATATAAGTCTTGCAAAGGTGCAGGTTAAAAATGTTATGACTATAGGCATTCGAGATGACTTGCCACCTTTTACTAATAGGAATAAAGACACTGATTTTCTTGAAGGTTTTGATATTGATATGGCTCGCCTAGTTTGCAGTGAGATGAAAGTTGTTGCAGACTTTAAGGTGATTAACTGGACAAACAAAGAAGAACTTTTGCGACATGGTGATATTGATTGCATCTGGAGTGCCTATCCAGTTTCTCAAGGAAAAGAAGCAGATTTAAGATTGACACAACCGTATATAAGGACTTGTTATGTTATAGGAGTTCATTCTTCTTCCAATATAAATTCTATAACTGACCTAGATAATAAGATTTTAGCAATGCAGACAGGGTCTGCAACTGTTAAGGCATTGGAAGAGATGCGTAGGCAGAGGTTTAGGACAGTTAGAGATTTATATCATAAAAGTTTTAGATTTTGCGTAAAAGAGTTGGATGCTAAAAATGTAGATGGAATTATCGAAGATATTCTTATAATCAATAATCTAATAGAAAAAGAAAAAAAACCATATAAATGCCTTGATGAAGTGTTGTCTCTGGAAAGCTATTGCATTGCTTTTCGTAAAAATGACGCTTCTTTAGCTAATAGAGTGCAATACATCTTAAATGATCTTGAATATAGAGACCTAACAGCACCTATTAGTAAAAAATGGTTTGGTTCTAATATTTTAATTATAGGAAAATAAGCTAAGGAGGGAAAAATATGATGCAACCTACGCTTGTTGTGCTTGCTGCGGGAATGGGAAGCCGTTATGGTGGCGTAAAGCAAATTGATGGTGTTGGAATTCATGATGAAATCTTAACAGATTTTGCTTGCTATGATGCAATGAAAAGTGGTTTTGGAAAAGTTGTCTTTGTTATCAGAAAAGATATTGAAAACGATTTCAGAGAAAGAGTTTTTAATAGAATAGCAAGAAACTTTGATGCAGAATATGTTTTCCAATCAATTGATGATCTTCTCTCTCCAGAAGACAAACAAAAAATGGGAGAACGTAAAAAGCCTTGGGGAACAACTCATGCTCTTCTTTGTGCCAGAAACGTTATAAAAGAGCCATTTGCTGTTATTAATGCAGATGATTATTATGGTCGGGAAGCTTATAGAAGTATAGCTAACCATCTTTCAACTCTCGATAATAATTCTGTGGAATATGCTTTTGTTCCGTATATTTTGGAAAAAACATTGAGTAAATCTGGATCTGTTTCACGTGGTATTTGTCAGGTAGATAATGGTTATTTACGTTCAATCACGGAACATACTAGGATATTTTATGAAAAAGTAGGTAGAGAACATAAAATAATTTCTGAAACTGAAGAAGAAAGAATTGAGTTTACAGGTAAGGAACTCGTTTCTATGAACTTTTTTGGTTTCACTCCTCGTGTGTTTGAGACATTGGATGAACAATTTAAGATTTTTATTCATAAATATGCCGATAGCGAAAAAAAAGAGTGCCTTTTGCCCGAATGCGT
This sequence comes from uncultured Treponema sp., assembly GCA_905372205.1. Taxonomy (GTDB): domain Bacteria; phylum Spirochaetota; class Spirochaetia; order Treponematales; family Treponemataceae; genus Treponema_B. Next base: position 4,079 of record CAJPOH010000070.1, on the reverse strand, counting down.
TGGAGAAGCAATAAGAGAAGGCAAATGTCGTGTTAAATATTACACAACAACAGAATCTTGGTTTGGAATAACATATCCAAAAGATAAGGCTATAGTGCAAGACGAATTACGAAAAAAGATAAAAGAAGGATATTATCCTGAGAATTTATGGCGTTAAAAAGGCTTTTCCTTTTATTATTTTTTCTACCTCTGGTTTTTTCTTGCAATTCTTATCTTCCAAGTAGTAGTAATGCTTTGCTCGCTTCCTTGCGTTTTTCAGGAGGCTTAAAACTGGAAGAAGAATTTACCCCTTCCAGTTTTGAATATACATTAAAGGTGAGTCCAACTAGCGATCTACAGGGCTTTTTTGTTATTTGTATTCCTGATAATCCTTCTTCAAAATGCTCTCTTTTTATTGCAGACACTGAGATTCCGCTCTTCTATATTTCGGTTATGGCAGGAATGCCTAATTTTACTTTTGAAATTTTGGTTAGCTCTCCAGATAAAACAGAACAAAGATATCGCGTGAATGTTGTTATTCTTTAAGGCTATTCGGGTTATTTGGAAATGTTTATTTTTTTTCTGCTAATTGAAAGCAGGGGCTGTTTGAATACTATTTCGTTGACATATTAAATATTTTAGATTATCCTTATAAAGACGTGTGGTTATTAGGTATGAGTCTAGCGTAGTTTTCTTAGAATTATAGCTTTTAAGAAAATTACTAAAAAAGATAAATTTATAAGGAGTTAGTTATGTTAAAACGTTGTTTTCGGATGTTTATGGCAATTGCCATTATGAGCTTAACTTCTATTATTGGTTGTAAAACCAATAATGGAGAAAATCAGGATGAAAGCTTTGCTATCACCTTTGAATGTGGAAGTGGAGGAAGTATTTCTGCTATGGTGGAAGAAAATGCAACAGTACACACTAAAGGTCCCATAAACGTTCAAAAAGGAAAGACTGTAACTTTTACTGCAGAAGCTAGTCAGGGTTATGTCATAGCTCAGTGGAGTGTAATAGGTGGAAAATTTGAAAATGGAACAGGGAAAAAAAGGTGATGCTGTAGCAAAATTAAAGGTTATTAACTCTTGCAACGTGAAAGTTACATTTACTACATCCCCTCCCCCTCCAACTCAATCATATATAGTTGATTTTGGTAGCGTAGATCAAAACAAAGGTAGCATTAAAGCAATAAGAGAAGATGGTTCTGAAGAAACTACGAGTCCAATAGTTGTTGCACAAAACAAAATAATCACATTCACTGCACAAGGAAAGACCAGCGAATACATCGTAAAAAAATGGAAAATTGAAGGTGGAGAATTTGAAGCTGGAACAGGTGAAGAAGGTCAAACCACTGCAAAGGTTAAGATAACAGGTCCTACACAAGTTAGCGTTAATTTCAAATCAAGCTTATCTAATGGCTACAACAAAGACACAGGAGTTGGTGTTGTTGACGGAATTGAATTTGTAATGAAAGAAATTCCAACAGATTCTAGTATAGTTTTAGGAGATGATGGAGAAGAAGATAACCCTGTTCATGCTGCCAGACTCACCACATATAGGATGCAAGAAACGGAGGTTACTCAAGAACTATATCAAGCTGTTATGGAAGATAATCCTAGTTATTTTGATGGAAGTGCTGGCGATAAAATAGCAAAAGAAAAAGAAATTCAAGAAAGAAGACCAGTTGAAAATGTTAATTGGTATGAAGCAATTGCATTTTGCAACAAACTCAGCATAAAAACTAATGAAACGCCTTGTTACACCGTGATAAAAAATGGGGTTCCAATAGATTTTGCTACGTTAAAATTTAGCGATATTCCTCAAGGTGATGATGAAGACTGGGACAAAGTTACCCTTGATATGAGTGCTAAGGGTTTTCGTCTTCCAACAGAAGCAGAATGGGAATGGGCAGCAAAAGGCGGAACTAGTGATAAATGGGCAGGCTGTGATAATGAAGCAGAGCTGACAGATTATGCATGGACAGAGAATAATTCAGAAGTGAAAACTCATGAAGTTGCAAAAAAGAGGGCTAACGGTTATGGTCTTTTTGATATGTCAGGAAATGTATTTGAATGGTGTCATGACCTCTATGATAAGTCTTTACCTAAGCCCCTTCCTAAAAATTATAAAGGTGCAACCCAAGGGAAAAACCGTGTAGTGCGTGGAGGCAACTGGCAACGAGAAATAAATCAAGCCAAAGTGTTTTATAGAAATGCCGTTATTCCATCAGGTAAACGCATTTATTTAGGTTTTCGTCTTGTTGCACGCCCTAGTATTCCAATACACACGATAACTTTTGAAGCTAGTGAAGGTGGGAGCCTAGAAGCTAGAATTGAAGACGAATCTAATCTTCAGACAAGCCCTCTAAATGTAGAAAAAGGAACTACAATAAATTTCACTGCAATAGCTACTTCAAACTATGCAATAGATAGTTGGGAAGGTCTTGAAGCTACCCCAGCAGATGCAGAAAGGGTAGCTTATACTGTGAATGGAAATGCAAACATCAAAGTTAATTTTAGAAAATTATCCCTAGGAGAAGCAACATATAAAGTAGAGCATTATAAGGAAAAGATAGATGAAACATATCCTGCTACGCCTGACGAAGTGGATACTCTTACTGGCACGGTAGGTTCGGCTATTTCTCCTACCCTAAAAGTTTATGAAGGTTTTGAAAAAGATAAGATTGAACCTGTAAGTGCTACAATCACCTCTGATGGAAATACTGTTGTGAAAGTCTTCTATAAAAGAAAAATGATCAACCTGACATTTAGTCTTGAAGGTGGAAATGTGGATGGAAACACAGCTGATGTAATTAAAACTGGCAAATATGGCACTGAAGTAACTCCGCCACTTCCCAAAAAAGACGGAAACTTATTTTTAGGTTGGAAACCAGTAACACCCACACACTATCCAATTGCAGATGCAAATTATAAAGCAAGCTGGCAGGTAATAAAATATACTGTTACTTTTGAAGTTTCTGGTGGTAATGGCTCGGTAAAAGCAGTAGATGAAGAAGGAAACATCATAAAAATAAGCCCAATCACTGATGTTGAACACGGAAAACTACTAACCTTTGTTGCAACTGCAAATACAGGCTTTTGTGTGGATAAGTGGACAGTAGAGCCTTCTACTGCACTACAAGCTGGAACAGGTGCTGATGAAAGTGAAAGTGCAAAAGTAGTCGTTAATGGGGAAACTACTGTTAAAGTAAGTTTTAAGACTAAAACTATAACGGGACCTATGCTTAGGGAATACACTGCAGGAACTATTAAGTTTAATGTGGTTGATATTCAAGGTGGTGTAGCAAGTTTAGGAGTTAAAGGTGATAAAAATAATCCATTACATCAAATCAAATTAAGTCCATATAGTATAGGAGAAACTGAGGTAACGCAGGAACTCTGGCAAGAAGTGATGGGCGAAAATCCTAGCCATTTTAATGGCACAGAAGGAAAAGAAGCCCATGCAGGCGAGGAACAAAACAAACGTCCTGTAGAAAGTGTTAGTTGGATGTTGGCAATTGTTTTTTGCAATGAGTTGAGCAAAAAAGTAACAAATGTGGGAGCTAGTGAATGTGTTTACTATAGTGATGAAGGTTTTACTGCAATCTATACAAAAGAAGATGTAGCAGGCAATAAAGTTCCATTTGTTGATACAACAAAAAAAGGTTTTCGCCTTCCAACAGAGGCTGAATGGGAATGGGCTGCAAAAGGTGGGGGAGAGCATCTTTGGGCAGGTTGTGACGATGAAGCAACCTTAGGAAATTATGCTTGGTATAAGCAGAATTCAGGCAACAAAACTCACGAAGTAAAGAAGAAAGAAGCTAATGGGTATGGTTTATATGATATGTCGGGCAATGTGTGGGAATTGTGTTATGATGCCAATGGCAAATTCCCAGATCCAATTCCTGATGATTACATGGGATCAAGTGAAGGAAGATACCGCATTAGACGTGGTGGAACATGGAAAAGTAGTAATACAAAAGAAATATCTAGGTATTTTCGTGGTCTAAGTTTTGGTGCTGATAGCTCACAAGGCTTGCGTATTGCATTAAAGCAATAAGGAAAGAACATGAGTAAAACAAAATTAAAATGGAAATC
>CAJPOH010000069.1 GCA_905372205.1 uncultured Treponema sp. | reverse complement strand
AAGATGAGCGAGCTGAAGGAATAAAAGAAGGGATACAAAAAGGAATGCAAAGAGGTAGAAGAGAAGGAAATATTAACACGGCACGCAAAATGAAGAAAGCTAATTGTGATATTGCTTTTATTAAGGAGATGACTGGGCTTAGCCAAAAAGAAATAGAAGCACTGTAGATATTTATTGCTATTGTTACATTAAGGATTAAAACATTCCCCTCTTCCTCATTACCGATTTTTTTATATAATGAACTTATGCAACTTTTAGAAAGCCAAAAAGTGTATGAAGTATTCAAAAGGCTAAACAAAAACAACCCGAACCCCGAGTCGGAGTTAAAATGGAAAAACCCCTATACTTTGCTGGTAGCCGTAGTTCTTTCCGCACAAGCCACAGACAAAGGAGTCAACAAGGCAACAAAAGAGCTCTTTGAAATTGCCTCAAGCCCTCAAAACATGCTGTCTCTAGGGCTTGAAAAACTCGAAACAATGATTAAAACCATCAACTACTATCCCACAAAAGCCAAAAGAATCATAGCATTAAGCGAAATGCTGATAAAAAACTTCGACAGCCAAGTCCCCAAAACTGCACAAGAATTGCAAACATTACCCGGCGTCGGAAGAAAAACGGCAAATGTCCTCTTAAATGTGGCATTCGGTCTGCCGACCATAGCCGTCGACACCCACGTCTTGCGCCTTTCAAACAGGCTCACTCTTTCCCTTTCTTCAAAACCCCAAGCGGTAGAAGAAGACTTGAACAAAATAGTGCCCGACATTTTTAAGATGAAAGCCCACCATCACTTAATCTTGCACGGCAGATACGTGTGCAAGGCAAAAAAGCCCTCTTGTGAAACTTGCTTTTTATCCGACCTCTGCCCTAAAAATATTTGAAAAGACGCTCTACATTACCCGCCACATTCGATAATGTGCCGAGTGAGCCTCTCCCTCCGAGCGAAGGGAACCTCTCCCTCCGAGCGAGGGAACATACTTCCTTCGAGCGAGGGGAACATCTCTCTTCGAGCGAGGGAACATACTTCCTGTGCATGTTAAAAATGTCTATTGTTTTTATTTCTCTTTTTTGCTATAGTAAAACCCGATTATAAGTGCATTAATAGTTTGAATTTAGGGGGACTACTTTATGGAAGTGCAATTGCAAGAACTTATTGAAAAGATTAAGACTGAGGGAATTGGAGTTGCTGAAGAAAAAGCTACTTCGATTATAAAGGAAGCTGAAGAAAAGGCAACAGCAATCATCAAAGAAGCTGAGGAAAAGGCAGAGGGTATTGTTAAAAAAGCAAAAGATGAACAAGAACGTTTTGAAAAGGCTTCGATTTCATCAATACGTCAAGCTGCAAGGAATACTATCATTGCTTTTAGAGAAAATATTATTGCACAACTTGATGCACTTGTAAGAATAGAAACTCTGAATCGATATGATAGTGAGGTTTTAACTGCACTAATTCCTGAGGTCGTAATGACAATGATAAAGAAAGAGCATGCTGATGGTGCTTCTGTCATCTTAAAAGAAAAAGATGCTAAGGCATTAGAAAAATCTTTAATTGCAGCATTCAAGGCTCGTCTTATGGAAGGAATTAATGTGTTACCTGATCATAGTATTAAAGCAGGGTTTAAAGTTACTGAAAAGGGTGCATCTTCATATTGCGACTTCACAAACGAAAGTGTAGCAGAAGCTTTTTCTGCTTATTTAAGCCCACGTATTAGAGAAATCTTAAAAGAAGCAGCTAAGGAGATATAAAGGTGGCTAACTACTATTATTTAATGGCACAGCTACCTAGCATTAGCTTTGGTTCAAAAGCTCCATTTAAGTATGAAGAGTTTGAAGAATTGGCTTTTAGATATATCAATAAAAAAGATAGAGAATTGTTAAAAGGTCTTTCACTCGAGCCTTCTCGTGATGGTAAAAAAACTTCTTCATTACTACTGAATAAGTGGTATGAGTTTGAACGTGCTGTGCGTCTTGCTTTGAGAGAATTGAGGGCAGTAAAGTTAAAATGGGAAAATGTAGATATTTCTTATGAAGAACATGCTAAGGTAGTGTCTTCTTATTATGCTCAAAACATTGCTTCTCAGGCTTTTTCTATGGAAGATCCTCTTCAAGCAGAGCTTTTTTTAGATAAGAAAAGGTTTGAGTTTTTGAATGGTATTAAATCAGAAAATGCTTTTTCGTCTGATGCTCTTTTTTCTTATGCAATTATGTTGCTCCTCATTCTAAGAGAAGAAAGTTTTTCAAAAGAAATTGGGGTGGAAGAATATAAAAAGCTATATTCTGAAATACTTGAAAAATCTTCTTAAAACATCATAATGGGGCTTCTAAAATGAGAAGTCCCACTTCAATTAACAATCAGAACATTATGAAAACAATAGACTTTGCAATGTGGTTAGAAAGTTTTATCAACTTTGAAAGATGGCCACAAAAGAGTATCCTAAACTTAAAGAGTATGTCCTTTTTTGCAGGTTATTTTGGAAATCCACAAAATGACTATAAGAGCGTGCATATAGCTGGCTCTAAAGGGAAAGGCTCTCTTTCAATTATGATTTCATCTATATTGAAAGAAGCAGGTCTTAAAGCTGGCTTGTATATGTCTCCCCATGTTAGTGACTTTAGAGAAAGAATAACATTGGCAGGGGATTTTTTCCCCAATGATGTGTATTCATCAGAATATGATAAAATAAAAAATGGCTTTGAAGCTCTTATTGCAAAAAATCCATCTATTGATCCTACATGGTTTGAGATTGTAACTATGCTTGCCTTTTTGCTTTTCAAGGATGAAAAATGCGATTGGGGCATTTTTGAAACAGGCATGGGAGGCAGGCTTGATACAACAAATATATTAAATCCAATGTGTAGTGTTCTCACTCCAATTGAACTCGAACATTGCCAATATTTAGGAAACACAAAAGAAAAAATTGCTTTTGAAAAAGCTGGCATTATCAAGAAAAATAAACCTGTCTTCTGTTTTGAACAAGAAGATGGTGTCTTGAACGTTTTCAAAGAAAAAGCAAAAGAAATGTCTAGCTCTTTTTATTATTTGCCTTCCATCATAAAAGAACCAATTAGTGTTAAAGTTGGTTTGGATGGTTTAAAAATTGAAATAGATTTTAATAAAGATAATGAAGTAGGTCGCCTTTTTTCAAGATCAATTGATACGACGTTATCATTTATAGACACAATTCAAGCAAAAAATGCAGCATTAGCAGCTGTTGTTTGTAAATATTTAATTCCCGAAATTGAAGAAATCACAATCGAAAAAGGTTTAGCACGGGCTTGGCTTCCTGCACGATTTGAGATTCTTTCAAAAGTGCCTTTAATTATTGTTGATGGAGCTCACACAGAAAAAAGTATAGGCTATTCTGTGGATACTTATAAGAAACTAACAAATAAGAAATGCTTGGTTCTTTTTGCATGTGCAGACGATAAAAATACTAAAGCTATTGCTCCTCTTTTTAAGGATATTGCAAAAAAGATTGCAATCACAATACCTGGAACTTTTAAGAAGAGTGATATAGAAAAAGCTACAAGAGATTTTCAAGACTATTATGCGAACTCTTCTATAGCTATAGAATCTTCTTCTGAATATGAAAAAGTAATTCAAAAGTGTTTTGACGAAGCTAAAAAAGAAGGATACCCACTTTTGATTACAGGTTCTTTTTATCTAGTTGCGGAAGCGAAAAAGATAATTGCTCCGTAGGAGAATAAGGAGATGGAAGAGTGAGCTTTGTTGCATAGAGTTCTAGTTTGTAGCTTTGCTTCTCAATTTCACCTTCTATGTTTTCTTTATTTTCTTCTATATATCTAGGATTGTATAAAGCGTCATTTATGATAGGTAAACCAAGACTTGCTAAGTGACATCTTACTTGATGACGATATCCTTGTGTTAATATGCACTTAATTGTTGTTTGCTCCCCTTCTCTTTGGAGTATATTCATTAAAGGAACTTCTAGCATTATCTTTGTATTGTATACTTTATGCCCAACATCAAAATGCATCTTTACTTTACGCCTATGTTTTCCAAAAGGCAAGAATGAACTTCTTACTTCAAAATACTTACTACTAGTATTGATTTGAAAAGGTAAGCTTTTTGCTTTAATTATATCGCAATATGCAATATATTCCTTTTCTATTCTATCTTGCTTTTGCAAAAAAGAAAAAAAATCAAACGTTTTCTGATTTTTTGCGATTAAGACTAGCCCTGCAGTTGGAGTGTCTAATCTATGCAAAAGTCCTCTTTCAACTTCTTTTTTACCAACCACTTTTTCTTCTATATGATGTGTTTTCAAAAACTCAGTTAGCAAAGAACAATCACCTTCTTTTAGTGGTGCTGTGGGCATGCCTTTTGGCTTAGAAAGAACGGCAAAATCTTCATTTTCAAATACGATTTGAATGTGCATGTTTGTGTTTTTCCATAATAAAAAAGGTGATAATCAGACTCTTATTATTGTCTAATTACCACCATGATTTTATCTTAAATTTTCATATATTCTTTTTAAGTTTTCTTTCATTCGCATTAAGTAAGGTAGCTCATCTTCCTTTGTTTCAATTGTATAAATCTTTACAACCTTTCCACCTACTTCATTACTTAAAGTTTGAGCTAAGGTTTGGTTTGCAATTTCTTCAGAAAAAATTGTTTTCACTTTGTGCTTTTTACAATATTCAACTAATTTCACCAATTGTTTTGCATTGGGCTCGCCTTCAGCAAAAACATCTATAATTGAGTTTTGAACTAAACCAAAATCACGGCAAAGATATGCAAAAGCCGCATGAGAAGTTACAAGAGTTTTGTTTTTTAAGCTCTTGAATTTCTTGACATATTCAGCATAAAGTTTATCTAGCTCTTTAATATAAAAGTTTGCATTTTTGGCATACGTTTTTGCATTTTTTTTATCAAGCTTTGAAAGGGCACTTTCTATGTTTTTTACCATAATGCGAGTAGCTTGAAGACTAAGCCAAGCATGTGGGTCAATGTTTCCATGATGATGCCCATCGTGATGGTGATGAAAATCATGCTCGTCGTCATCATGATCATCATAATCAATTTCTATTGGTTTTACTCCTTTTGAAGCTTCTACTAATACCAAGTTTTTATTATTAACAGCTTTTAATACCTTTTCAAGATAAAACTCCATTCCAAAACCATTATAGATGAGAACATCAGCATTAGTTAAAAAAATGAGATTTTGTGCTGTAGGCTCTGCTTCGTGAGGTTCCATTCCTTCGGGAATAATAAGAGAAACATCTGCCAAATCTTTGACAACAGCCTTAGTCAATTCTTCCATTGCATCAAAAGTTACTGCAATGGAAAGCCTTCTATCAGCAAAGATTGAAGCCATTAAAAAGCTAAAACCAAAAATGACAAAACTAATTTTTTTCATACAATACTCCTTAAAAAATTATATTCTACTTTCATTTATAAGATTTTCAATATTATTTAAACATTGCTCTACATAATCACTTGGAACATCTTTAGATTTCCATGGATGTGTTAGGCTACTTGAACTATTGATTCTTACTAAACTCAAGTCATAATTGCATTCTTTTAATATTGATATCACCTCTTTTGCACTCCCTCCTTGACTTCCTACTCCAGGAATTAAAAGAGGTACACCTCCTTGAATAGCTTTTGTAAAAAATGAAGCAATCGTTTTTAATTCTTCGAGACCTGTAGCCCCAACTACAGCTCCTACTGAATAGCCTTCCTGCAAATAAGAAACAATTTTTTTAGAAACAGCTAAATAGAGAGGAGCGTCAGATGAGTCTATTTCTTCTAAAATATTTAAATTTTGAAAATCTTTTGCCCCTTTGTTACTAGTCCTATTCAAAATGTAGATTCCCTTTTCTATATATTTCTCTTTGATAAATGGTTCAATTGAGTCACTGCCCATATATGGAC